>JAFOXS010000275.1 GCA_017391665.1 Alistipes sp.
GTGCGTGAATAGATATCGAACGACATACCCAGACGCTGGAAAGCATCCTTGATGATAGCGTGGTAGCGATCTACCACATCCTGAGGTGTGATACCCTCCTTACGGGCCTTGATGGTGATGGGCACGCCGTGCTCGTCGCTACCGCACACCGAGATCACATCACGTCCACGCAGACGCTGGTAGCGTGCGTAGATATCCGACGGAACATACACTCCAGCCAGATGGCCGATATGCACAGGGCCATTGGCATAGGGCAGAGCCGAAGTGATAAGATATCGTTTAAACTGTTTCTCTGACATATAATTGTTGTTTTGTATTAATTTCTATTCAATAATAAAGCAAGTCGTTTGCTTATCAAGGCATACCTTGCGGTCATAGACCGCAGTTGCAAATTTTACCCAACGCCGCCATTAAGGCGAAAGCAAAGTATGCTCGCATACTCTGCTGAGCCGAGGCGGTGAAAAGCCGCAAATGCGGATTACCCCTAAATCCCCGCCTTAGGCAGGGACTTTGGTCGCTACGCTCCGAAGGTAGCAGATCCAAAAGTCAGTTATTAATTGTGCCATTATTTATGGCATACCACTATTTGAACCCTATACCACCAAACGAGGCACATAGTCAAGGAAGGTAGTACAAAAATACAATATTTTCATGCAAATTGCTCCCGAAAAGGGATATTTTTTAATATAGGTGATATATTTTTTTTAGGAAAATCTCCTCAGCGATACACTCTCACAGCTCGGAGTCGATCTTCGCGTATAAAACACCCGTTTAAAACCACTTTTAAGACAAGATAAAGCGATAAAATATCGCACTCGGTAAAGTTATCCACCCCGACTTTAGAGCCGCTATTTTACTCTCTTTTCTGGCGCAACTCTTTTCTCTGAGTTTTTCTTTTCTCTCAGGTTTTTTCCCGCTCGAAAATTCTGACTAGTGCAGAGCGTCGGGGAAAGCGAAAAGGCAGAAGTCGAAGTTGTCAACAGATATTATTATAATTATTTTTATTTATTTTTTAATATTAATTAATAATAGTAATAATAATATGCATGTTGATAGTGTTTATAACTTTTTTTAAAAATAATTTTCCACACCCGTTGACACCATTTCAACATAGTTTTCATTATCTTTGTTTTTATTGTAATTGTTTTATTTTTACTGTTTTATATCAGTTTTTTATAAAAGAAAAGAGAGAAATAAACAATATAAAAATCTTGGTTTTCAACATATCGACACACTCTTTTTATCATCACTTGCCACCTCGAAACGGTGGATAATATGTGGTACAATTTTTCACAAATTTCGGCATAAAAATTTGGTCATTCACTACCCCGTGTCGCCATCAGGCAGTTACATTTTTGACGGTTTTTGAGCGAAAATATTTATTAAAAAAGATTAAAAACTTTTCAACCGCCTTTCATCATCTTATCAACACCTTTCTGGCCACTTTGTTAATAGTAGTCGTAGTGGTGACTGAATTGGTCGCAAAAGCTAAATTACGGAAAAAAACGCAGAAAAAATTTGTTTGTCAAAATAAAATGATTACTTTTGCCGTTGTAATGATAAACGATAAATAATAAACGTTTTTAATTTATTATTTAATTTATATATTAATTTTGATTTATACATTACTTAGCGTATATAAATATAAAACCTATACAACATCAAACTAATACCCCCTCATAACATGAAAAGAAAAGATTTTATCTACCATACAGCCGTTGGATTAGCAGCTTTGGGTATTGGAGTAAGTTGCACAAAGAAGAACAGAGTTAAAATTCCGAAGTTCGGTCCTCAAACTGCCGCCGTAGAGTTTGGCGATATCCGCGCTGTGCTGTTGCACTTAGGACGCAATATGTGGTGTGACTATCCCACCGAGCAGATGGGTGCTCCCGCCCCCGAGAGTGCACAGACATTGAATCAAAAACCTAAGTTCAGCCTTGTTTGGACCGACGAAAGGTGGCGTACGGTAACCGACTACGCTGCACAGGCTGGTATCAATATGATTGTTATCGACTTGGGTGAGGGTCTGTTCTATCCCAGCCACCCCGAACTGGCCATAGAGGGCACATGGAGTATCGAAAAGATGCAGGCGGAGATACAGCGCCTCAATAGCATGGGTATTGAAGTAATCCCTAAACTCAACTTCTCAACCACACACAATGGCTGGATGGGCGACTACTCTCACATGGTATCATCAAAGCCTTATTACCGTATGTGCGAGGATGTTATACGCGATGTAGTAGAGATTTTCGGACACCCACGCTATTTTCATATTGGTCTTGACGAGGAGCGCTCGGCCTTTCAGGAGGAGCAGAAATCACACTACATCTGCTCTCGCAAAGGTGAGTATTGGTGGCAGGATTTTCTCCACGTCGTTCGTGAGGTCGAGAAGCATGGCGCACGCGCATGGATGTGGAGTGATTTCGGCTGGTCATCAGAGGATTTCTACGAGCGTTGCCCCAAGAGTGTCATCCAGCAGAATTGGTTCTACGACGAGTCATACGGTGGCTTCGATGTTGAGACCAACACCACCTCTGACGCTCGCATCGTAAAGGCATACCTCAAATTGGAAGAGGCAGGTTTCGACCAAGTACCATGTGGCACAAACTGGGTAGGCTGGAAACGCCGACAGCTCGGCATCGGAGCCGATGATGTGATTGGCAAACTTGTAAAATTTAGCCGCGAGAACATCTCTGAAAAACATCTTATGGGCTTTATGATGGCTACGTGGGAGACGAGTGTGGATGATGATGAGCGTTTTCAGAAGATATTAAAGGGTATCGACCTCATGGCCGAGGCAACAAAATAGAAGATTATAAGCAATGGCAAAAATATATATCCCGACATTTGGCGAGGAGGTGGGCAACACCATATCTCACGGCGTGATGAGCATACTGATGCTCTTTGCTCTGCCCTTTGCGGCGGTGTGGAGTTACCAGCTCAGTGGTGATGTGTTGAACTGCTTTGGTGTATGCATCTTCTGCATATCGATCTTTCTGATGTTCCTGATCTCGACGCTCTACCATGCGATGATGCACGACACGCGCCACAAGGAGATTTTCCACATCCTCGACCATATATTTATATATGTAGCTATTGCGGGCAGCTACACCCCCGTGGCTCTGTCGGTCATCGGCGGCTGGCAGGGGTGGCTGATATTTATCCTGCAGTGGGCGATGGTGATCTTCGGTGTCTTTTATAAGTCGCTAAGCCGCCGATCTATACCCGCTGTGAGCCTGACGATATATCTTGTCATGGGCTGGACCGTGGTATTTTTTTTTCCGCTCTTTCTAAGTCACGCCTCATGGCAGTTTATCTTCTTTATCGCTCTGGGCGGAGTGTTCTATACCATCGGTGCCGTATTCTATGCTATGAAGGCTTTTCGTCACCACCACTTGGTGTGGCATCTGTTGATCAACCTTGCTGCCGCATCGCACTATGTAGCAATTGTATTTTATATATAAAGTAAAAAACGTCATTTCACATATTATAATACTCAACTTATTAAAAACAATTATCTTATGAAAATTTCCAAAACAACCCAGCGTCGCACCATTATTCTGGCGGCGGCACTTGCAGTGGTGGCTCTGTTTCAGGTGGCACACATCACTGTGCAGATGTTTTATTCGACAAATCCCTATGTAAAGGAGAAAAACCACACCTTCATCGGTTCACTCGACACGTCGTATCAGGCACTCAACATCGAGAAGGGCTATGAGGAGCACTCTATCGTCTTGGAGCGTGCCGACGATGGTCGCCCATTGGTGGAGGCTCTGCCCTCGAGTGTGACTATCTTCTCCACACACCCCGACTATGTGCGTCCCGACCACTTCGGATGGCAATGGAACTCTATTATTACCTATGTGGCTCTGGCAATGTTTGTAGTGATTGCTGGTTTGGTGGCGTGGATCTTCCTTGGTGCTATACGTGGATTCCGCACAGGCAATATTTTTCTAAAAAGTCATCCCCGTGTGTTGCGCTGGCTTGCGGCGGCGGTATTTATCTACTACGCCCTGATTGGTAATCGTGAGGTGTTCCGCCAGCTGGCCGTTGGCGAGTTGTATGGCGATGCTATGCCGTTTGATCTGTATAGTGCGCTAACCATCAACACCGAGTGTTTGGTTGCGCCGCTTCTTTTGCTTATCTTTGCAGAGTTGATGGCCGTGGCGGCACGTATCAACGAGGAGGAATCAATGACAATCTAAAACACTGCTCGATATGGCTATAATTGTAAATCTTGATGTGATGCTTGCACGACGCAAGATGTCGCTCTCGGAGCTCTCGGAGCGTGTGGATATATCTATCGTAAATCTCTCAATCCTGAAAACAGGCAAGGCCAGGGCGGTGCGTTTTTCCACCCTTGAGGCTATCTGCCGCGCGCTGGACTGCCAGCCGGGCGATATACTGGAGTATAGGGAGGATTAAAAACAGAAAAGGTTGCCTTGATGGGCAACCTTTTTATTATAAGTGCTATATGTGTTATAGGATTTATAATTTTGATAGCACTTATTGCACCTATAACACCTATAAAAAACTCTCTACAACCACTTCTTGTATCGGAAGATAAAAATCGTAATACCCGAAGCCAGAATCATCAATCCGATGGCGAATATATAACCAAGTGGCAGGGTCACATCACCTATCTGCCACACCCAATCCAGCTCGGGCATGATGTGGAAGTTCATACCATAGATACTCGCGATAAGCGTCGCGGGCATGAAGATAACCGATGCCACCGAGAAGATCTTCACGATCTCGTTCTGCTCGATGTTGATCAGACCCAGAGCCGAATCCTGAATATAATCCAGACGCTGCGAACTGAAGTCGGCATGGTTGATAAGCGAATTGACGTCCTTGATCATCAGCTGCAGACGCGGATAAATATCGTTGGGGAAGCGCTCACTACGCAGGATGTTGGATAGGATACGCTGGCGGTCAACAAAGTTCTCGCGAAGGACCATCGTACTCTCCTGCAATGAGTTGATACGGTGGATTACCTCCTTGTCGATGGTATCCTCGGTGTTGATATCCTTGCTCAGTTTGGCAACCTGCTTGGCAACAAGCTCTACGAGGTCGGCATCGAAGTCGATGCGCACCTCCAAAAGCGAGATGAATATATGGTAGCCTGTAGAGTAGCTGCGGTAGTTCATCTGCAGACGTTTCTCCGTTTCGCGGAATGTTCGCGACTCGGCTGCACGCTGCGACACGAGCACACCCTCGTTAGAGATGATGAACGACACGGGCTCCACGTCGAACGTGCCGTCGGGCTTGGGGATGAAGAAGTTGGTATTCGAGATAATCGAATTCTCATTCTCCGAGTACTTTGATGTTGACTCGATCTCCTCCACCTGCTGGCGGGTCTGGAGGCTCTCCTCCATGAAGTTCTCCACGGCCTTCTGCTCCTTGATGGTGGGCGAGAGCAGGTCGAGCCACAAAATATCGTCGTAGCCCAGATTGTCCAGCAATTCGGGCTCGGCGTTGCGAATAATCTTATTGTATTGCTTGAGGTAAATGGTAAGCATTGTCTGCAAATTTTACGGGTTGAACACCTTGTTATCCTACTTTCAGAGCGGTGAGCAACACACCGCCAAGGCTCACACCGTCCCCGCGGGGGCGGCTATTCTCTTCAGCCCGGGTTGGATCGAGGCTCAACCTTGAGACCTGCGTTCCAGAACTTTTGCAGTGCCGAGTGCTTCTCGGCGTTAAACACGAAGTCGATATTTTGAGTCAGATACTCGTATGCGTTGTAGTGCTTCTGGTCGAAGCCGTGCTCTACGACAGCCTCCCAGATTGACTCCACACCAAATGTGAGAGCACGCTGCAGGGCGTCGATATGCTCGTATGATGTGCCCTTGCGAGCCACCCACACGGCAAAGGCAAAGGGCATGCCCGTAGCCTTGTTCCACTCCTCCGACAGATCGTATGCGTAATTGAATAGTCCCTCGTGGTCGAAGACCTTGTCGCCGATCAGGAGGAATGCATCCTCACGCTGGGCGAAGGCCACCTGCGAGTAGTCCTGAAGGTCGTACCACTCAGGTGCGATGTGCCATAGATTGGCAGCCAGATAACCGCACAACTGCACTGAGGTGCGTGAATGAGCGTCAAGGAAGACGCGGCGCACCTGATTTACAGGCACATTCGAGAAGAGCATGACGGTGCGCACCTTGCCCGATGAGCCTATGCAGTAGTCGGTGATGATGTTTGTGGATTTGAGCGTCGGAACCATAGCCGAGGGCATCAGTGCGATGTCGGCACGACCCGATACGTAATTCTCGTAGCACCCCGAGGGTGGAGCCAACAAAAGGTCGGCGCGAAGATTACCCTCGTGCTGGATACCATAGATGAATGGTATCGTATTGAGATACGACACAGCCGCTATGCGTGCACCCAAAGCCATCATCCATAAAGTTATCCAAATTAGTTCAACATTAGGCCGCAACGCCATGCGCAGGGCACTTTGACATGCAAATGTAACAAATATTATGCAAAGTGCCAAACTTTTTTTGCCATCGGAGGGTAGAAAAACTCTCTGCCGGCTAACTATTCTTTGCCTTTTTACCCTTCAGCCAATGCTCCGTGAGCCACTCACGCACGGGCAGGTCGTAGAGTTTGAGCGAAGCATATGCCAGGCCGATTGACAAAACAAATACCGCCACAGCTACCATGATAGCCTCGCCAGTGGTGGCATCGGGGTTGTTCGACATCCACGCCAGCTGCATATATATCAGTGGCAGATGTGTAATATAGAGAGGATAAGAGATCTCGCCAAGGAACTTGCACAGACCCCTCGTTCGTTTGCCGCTCACCGTGCTACCGGCGCCGATGGCTACGATTGCGGGAATGAGCAGCAGGATGCAGGCTGCCTCGTAGATGCCGTTTAGCGTACCCTCCATCACGGGCCACAACATCATCACCGCCACCAACACAGAGCAGAGTGCAAAGGCACCTCGAACCTTAAGTGTCGCCTTCAGGCGCGAAAGCAGCAAACCCATAAGGAAGGGATACATGAGTCGCACCGCACCCACATACAACTCATGCGAGGATAGATTCCAGCCGCCATTGACCGTATGGGGAGCACCGAAACGACCCTCGAGCAGACCCAGCATATCGAGGTTGAACGTGATGTCGATCGTACCCATCGCCGCCACCGCCGTGATTGCAATGAGTGCCGCCTTGGGCAAAAAGCGCAGAACCAGAGCGTAGAGGATGTTGGCCACATATTCCCACTGCAGCGACCATGTGCTGCCGTTGAAAGAGTTGGTATCGTCCCAGCCACGCATATCCCACGAGCGGGCCATGGGCAGCATAAGGCAGGTGTAGAGATACATCAATACAACCCACCACCAGGGCCACTGGCCGATGTAGGGGAAGGCCTCACACTTACCAAAGTAGTAGAGCAGAAAACCTACCGTCGTACCCATAATCAACATAGGGTGCAGTCGCACAAGACGGCGCTTGAAGAAGTTGCCAACGCTCATTCTGTCCCAGCGGTCGTCGTAGGCATAACCGATAACAAATCCCGAGAGGGCAAAGAAGAAATCGACACCAAGGTAGGCGTGACCTAAAACTATGCCACATGCTTCGAATAGGTGATAGACAAGGATTACGACAGCTGCGACGCCACGCAGTCCGTCCAGGATCTCGTATCGGGGCTTTGAGGCCAGGTATGAGTTCTGCATCTTACTGTTTTATATTAAGTTTTGAATCTGATTCTGTTGCCAAAGTTATGATATAAATCATTTATTTGAAAAAAAAGTGGTAACTTTCCACCCAAAATAAACAAAGAGAACCAATTTATATGAAAATTCATCACCTGATTCTTTCCATTGCAGTGTCGCTTGCCGCTGTTGCGTGCGACTCTCAGTCGGCTCCCAAGCAGGAGTCAGAGCCCCTTACCGACTACTCTACAGTAGCCCCCACACCTGCACCTATGCAGAATGGCGAGTATATCTGCCAGCGTCCCGCCGAGGGCGAGCGCCTCTTCACCTCTAAGGCTATTGAGGCCGAGATCGAGCGCGTGACATCGCTGCTAAAAAATAAGCGCCTTGCGTGGATGTTCTCCAACTGCTTCCCCAACACGCTGGACACCACGGTGCACTACCGTGAGCAGGATGGTAAGCACGACACATTTGTATATACGGGCGATATTCACGCCATGTGGCTGCGTGACTCGGGCGCACAGGTGTGGCCCTATGTGCAGTATGCCAATGACGATGAGGCACTGAAGGCGATGCTGGCGGGCGTTATCAACCGTCAGTTCCTTTCGATCAACATCGATCCCTATGCCAACGCCTTCAACGATGGAGCGACAGGCACAGGCTGGATGAGCGACCGCACCGCGATGAAGCCCGAGCTGCACGAGCGCAAGTATGAGATCGACTCGTTGTGCTATCCCATTCGTCTGGCTTACTACTACTGGTTGACTACGGGCGACACATCTATCTTCGATGATACATGGTTAGCCGCTATGCAAAATGTATTAAAGACCTTCAAGGAGCAGCAGCGCAAGGAGGGCAATGGCCCTTACACATTCCTGCGAGTTACCGACCGTCAGTTCGACACCCTTTCGAACGATGGCCTGGGAGCACCCGTAAACCCCGTGGGTCTGATCGTGTCGTCGTTCCGTCCCTCGGACGATGCAACTGTGTTGCAGTTCCTCATCCCCTCGAACTTCTTTGCCGTGTCGGCACTGCAGAAGGCTGCCGAGATTCTTACAAAGGTCAATAAGAACGATGCGCTGGCTGCAGAGTGCAAGGCGCTGGCCGAGGAGGTAAGCGAGGCACTTGATAAGTATGCAACATACGACCATCCCGAGTTTGGAAAAATCTATGCCTTTGAGGTGGATGGCTTTGGTAACCAGTTGTTTATGGATGACGCCAACGTGCCGAGCCTGCTGGCGATGGATTACCTCAACGGCGAGGTTATCGACCCTGCAATCTACGCCAATACACGCCGCTTTGTATGGAGCGAGAGCAATCCCTACTTCTTCCGTGGCAAGGCGGGCGAGGGTATCGGCGGCCCCCACATCGGCTACGATATGGCATGGCCTATGAGCATTATGATGAAGGCCTTCACATCGGATGACGATGCCGAGATCAAGTGGTGCATCGAGATGCTGATGCGCACCGACGCCGGCACAGGCTTTATGCACGAGTCGTTCAACGTGGACGACCCCACCAACTTTACGCGCAAGTGGTTCGCATGGCAGAA
>JAFOXS010000279.1 GCA_017391665.1 Alistipes sp.
GATGGAACGCAACCATTGGCAGAGCGTGTGACAGCCGACGAGACCTACCCCCAGGCTCTGGGTCGCTGGGCTACGGACAAGGGCGCCCAGCTGGAGATTGATATCGTGTTGCAACCGCACGGCCACATAACGCACAATCTACCCGATCAGGTGATGCAGTTTGAGCGTTGGCAGATAACGGGCACAGAGGATGAGATTATGCTCTATGGCACGTTGTCGCTGCCGCCCGACTGGAGCGCATACAATGAGGCTCGCAAAAAAGATAAAGACGCACCGCTGCCCGAGCGCCGAGCAAGACGTTTTAGCGTAGTAGCTACATTAGACAAGCAGACGGACAGCAATACCGAGAGCCGCCGCGTGCTGCTATTTAAGAACAACGGACGTGAGTCTAAACTATATTTTCAGGAGTAGATAAGGTAAAAAAAAAGACGACCTTTAGGGTCGTCTTTTCTTTTCTAATATAGTGCGTTTACATACTCCCAATAATAATACGCCGCAAAGACCATCCCTATAAATATAAGGATCGCCCCCAGCACTACCAGTATTTTTTTCAATCGTTTCATCGCTACTCCTTAAAACCTTGTGCACGCAGACGGATGTCGTTGCCATCAGGCGTAACCAGATAGGCACCCGTCGATTCGCGTGTGATGTGACCAATAACATCTACCAGACCCAGACGCATCACCTGCTCCTGCATAGCCAGAGGCACAGTGAAGAGCAACTCATAGTCGCTACCTCCATTCAGTGCCGCCACCACGGGATCGGCGTTCATCTCCTCGGCCAGAGCCGATGTCTGCTTGGCGATGGGTATGCGATCCAGATAGATGCGTGCGCCACACTTCGACGCCTTGCAGATCTGCAACACCTCGCTCGCCAGACCGTCCGAGATGTCAATCATCGACGTGGGAACGATCTTCTCCTCGGCCAGAGCCTCCACAATATCCTTGCGGGCACGGGGCTTGAGATACTTCTGCAACAGATACTCATAGCCGCCGAACTGAGGCTCGGGGTTCTTCACATCGCGCAATACACGCTTCTCACGCTCCAATAGCTGCAATCCCATATATGCTGCGCCGAGGTTTCCCGTCAGGCAGATCAGATCGTTGAACTGCGCGCCCGAGCGGTAACTGATAGCCTTGCGCTTGGCACGGCCTATGGTGGTGATGTTAATTACAAGACCTGTCATCGAGGCCGTCGTGTCGCCACCGACAAGATCCACGCCCAACTCCTTGCACGCAAAATCTATACCCTCATACAGATCCTGCAACGCCTCGACGGGCAGTTTGGCCGATACGCCGATCGAGATCATAATCTGCTCGGGCAGGGCATTCATCGCAAGGATGTCGCTCACTCCAACGGTCACTGCCTTGTAGCCGAGGTGCTTCAAGGGGAAGTATGTAAGGTCGAAGTCGATGCCCTCCAGCAGCGTGTCGGTAGAGACGAGCATCGCATCATCGCGTCCTGCAGCAATCACAGCGGCATCGTCGCCCACACCCTTTATGGTGCGCTTGTTTGCGGTGGTGGCGTTGCGTGTAAGGGTATCAATAAGGCCGAACTCACCCAACTCGGCTATCTCGGTACGTTTTTTATCGCTCATAGGAAATAATATTTTCACAAAGATACAGTTTATAAATTCAAAATTCAAAATTAGAGTTACGATTTTACCCTCACACCACGCAAAAGAGATCTCACACAAGTAACAAAAAAGCAGACACCCAATGGATGTCTGCTTATCTGTTCTCCCTAAGGGAGTTTGTCGCAAAATTACTCAGCAGCAACTACTGACAAAGCAACAGTAGCCTTAACCTCGCGGTGGAGCTTAACCTCAGCTGTGTACTCACCAACGGTCTTGATAGACTCAACGGTGATAGCCTTGCGGTCAACTGTGATCTCCTTAGCAGCCAAAGCCTCAGCAACGTCAGCTGAAGTTACAGCACCGAAGATCTTACCCTCCTCAGCCTTAACGGTGATAACCAAAGGCAAGTTAGCGATCTTCTCAGCCAATGCCTGAGCGTCAGCAA
>JAFOXS010000310.1 GCA_017391665.1 Alistipes sp.
ATGGTCTGGAGCGCAATGATGTGCGCCGCAACGACCTCTACTGCCAGTTTGCATTGGCAGCGGCATATCAGGCTATGCAGGACAGCGGCCTGAAGAGTGGCGAGAACATCGACCCCGAGCGTCTGGGTACATACATCGGTTCGGGTATTGGCGGCATGAATACGTTCGTAACGGAGACTGAGAAGCTCCTACACGAGGGTGTGCACCGCATCTCTCCCCTTTTCGTGCCTATGATGATTGGCAATATCGCTGCCGGCAATGTGGCTATCAAGTATAATGCGCAGGGTGTATGTCTTCCCGTTGTGACTGCCTGTGCTACGGGCACACATGCTGCGGGCGAGGCCTTCCGCGCCATCAAGCATGGCTATGCTGACGCTATTATTGCGGGCGGTGCCGAGGCATCAATCCACCCCTTGTCTATCGGTGGTTTTGCCAATAGCAAGGCTCTTACACGCTCTACCGATCCCAATAACGCTTCGATTCCCTTCAGCGCCAACCGTAACGGATTCGTTATGGGCGAGGGTGCAGGAATCCTCGTATTCGAGTCGCTGGAGCACGCACAGAAGCGTGGCGCAAAAATCTATGCCGAGGTTGTAGGCTATGGCAACAGCTGCGATGCTCACCATGTGACGGCTCCTTCGCCCGATGGTATTCCCGCATCGCGCGCTATCAAGCAGTCGCTCACAGAGGCACAGTTCGATGCTGACAAGGACGTGCTCTACATCAATGCTCACGGCACATCTACACCCTTGAATGACAAGTCGGAGACTGCGGCTATCAAACTCGCTATGGGCGAGGAGGCAGCACGCAAGGCTATGATCAGCTCAACGAAGTCTATGACAGGTCACATGCTGGGTGCAACGGGTGCAGTGGAGTTGATTGCTGCTACACTTACGCTCAAGAATGGTGTCGTTCCCCCCACTATCGGTCTGAACGATCCCGACCCCGAGTGCGATCTGGACTATGTACCCAATGTAGCTCGCAAGGCCGATGTTACAGTGGCTATTTCGAACTCTTTAGGCTTCGGAGGTCACAATAGTTGTGTGGCTCTGCGTAAGTGGAATGGATAAAATTTCGTATATTTGCAAAAGGAAACAAAAAAAACTCACATACTATGAAACTTTTGGAAGGTAAAGTGGCACTCGTAACGGGTGCTGCCAGAGGTATCGGCAAGGCTATTGCGTTGCGTTTTGCAGCTGAGGGCGCTGCCGTTGCATTCACCGATTTGGTTATCAACGAGGCTGCCGAGCAGACCCTCGCCGAGTTGGAGGCATACGGCGTAAAGGCTAAGGCCTACGCATCGAATGCCGCTTCGTTCGAGGAGTCACACGAGGTTGTAAAGCAGATTATGGAGGACTTCGGTCGTATCGACGTGCTGGTAAACAACGCAGGTATTACCAAGGATGGTCTTATGATGCGTATGTCGGAGGCTCAGTGGGATGCTGTAATCAATGTAAATCTGAAGTCGGCATTCAACTTCATCCACGCCGTAACTCCCATTATGGCTCGTCAGAGAGGCGGTTCTATTATCAATATGTCGTCGGTTGTAGGCGTTTCGGGCAACGCAGGTCAGTGCAACTACTCTGCTTCGAAGGCAGGTATGATTGGTCTTGCGAAGTCTA
>JAFOXS010000131.1 GCA_017391665.1 Alistipes sp.
CGATGCTCTATATAGGTCGTGTGGATGGAGGCCTTACTGCTCTATCGCTGCGTGAACGTGATACGGTGTGGACACACTACACCGAGGGGCAGATTTCAGCTTCGCCCAATCTGACGGATAAGAAGGATGGCGTAGTTGTAGTGGGTAGTTACGACAACTTTATGTATAGCATCGACCGCAATACAGGCGAGCGCATAAATCGTTATGAGGCGGGCTACTATATCAACGGTGCGGTTGCCATACACGATCGCCATGCCATATATGGCAGCTGTGATGGGTGGCTGCGCATTGTTGATTGCGAGCAGGGCATCACGACCGACTCGCTGGAATTGGGCGGATATATACCCTCGTCGCCAGCCGTGATTAGCGATTATGCTTACATCAGCGACTACTCAGGCAACATCTACGAGTTGCGCATTGAGGATGGCAAGATCAAGACCACACGCACGATGCATCAAGCCGAGAGTGAGAATGGCGAAGGAGCAGCCGTAGCAGTGCCTGCGGCATCGAACACCACACTATACATACTCTCAAGCGACAACTACCTGCACGCTATCGATCGCAAGAGCACAAACCTCAAATGGAAATATCTGCTCAAGGGCACCGTAGGCGAGAGTTCGCCTATAGTGGCGGCCGACAAAGTGGTGGTATGTACCCGCACGGGCATCGTAACTGTGCTGGATGCAAAGAGCGGCGAACTGGTTTGGGAATATGATACGGGTGAGCAGATTGTATCGTCGCCCGCAGCCATCAGAGGTTATCTGTTCGTTCTCACGACCAAAGGTACCCTATTCTGCTTTGGTGAAAAGAAAGATAAGTAAAAAATATGACATTAATAAGACTGCAAAACATAGAAAAGAGTTTTCGCGATGGTGACAACCAGATGCGAGCTGTCCTGCAACATATCGACTTGTCGGTTGAGCAAGGCGAGATAGTATCCATTCGTGGTGAATCGGGATCAGGCAAAACTACCCTGCTCTCGATTCTTGGCACTATACTCCGTGCTGATGGGGGTGTGTATCTGCTCGATGGTGATGACCTTTCGCACGTTGCCGACACAAGCCGTGTGCGTGCCCAGAAGATTGGATTCCTCTTCCAGGATCATCGCCTGATGCCACAATATACGGCGTGGGAGAATGTGCTCCTGCCACTGCTTGCTAAGGCTGATTCGACTACTGCTGACCAGGAAGAGTATGCTCTGGGACTGATGCGACTGCTTGGCGTAGAGCATCTTCGCAATCAATATCCTGCTACGCTGTCGGGTGGCGAGGCGAGCCGCGTGGCTCTGTGTCGTGCGCTTGTGCATAAGCCTCAGCTTTTGTTGGCTGATGAACCTACGGGTCAGCTCGATGACAAACACTCGGAGCAGGTTGCAGAATTGCTCCATACAATAAATCGCGAGCTGGGTACAACGATCATCATCGTAACCCACTCCGAGACACTGGCCCGCACTGCAGATAGTCAACTCATACTACATAACGGACGTTTAAATGAAGTTTAGAGGACACATACGAACGAGCAACGTCAGATACTTTACCC
>JAFOXS010000035.1 GCA_017391665.1 Alistipes sp.
GCGTTGATATCGAGTACACCTGCCATGAACTTAGGCTGGTTAGCGATGATACCTACGCTCTGACCGTTGAAACGAGCGAAGCAAGTGATGATGTTCTTTGCATATGATGCAGCGCTCTCCAGGAACTCGCCGTTATCAACGATACCACGGATAACCTCGTACATATCGTAGGGCTTGTTAGGATTGTCGGGGATGATCTCATTCAGGATATCCTCCTTACGTGCGATATCATCAGTGCAGGGAACGCAGGGAGCATCCTCCATGTTGTTCTGAGGCATGTATGAGAGCAAGCCACGGATAAGTGCGATACCCTCCTCCTCTGTATCAACTGCGAACTGAGCAACACCAGACTTGGTAGTGTGCATATCAGCACCACCCAACTGCTCCTGAGTTACATCCTCACCAGTTACGGTCTTAACAACCTTGGGACCTGTAAGGAACATGTTAGATGTCTGACGACGCATGATGATGAAGTCAGTCAATGCAGGTGAGTAAACTGCACCACCTGCGCAGGGACCGAAGATAGCAGAGATCTGGGGAATAACACCAGAAGCCATCACGTTGCGCTGGAAGATATTAGCATAACCTGCCAATGCGTTTACACCCTCCTGGATACGAGCACCACCTGAATCGTTCAAGCCGATGCAGGGAGCACCGTTACGCATAGCCATATCCATCACCTTGCAGATCTTGTCAGCAAGTGAGATAGAGAGTGAACCTGCAGTTACAGTAAAGTCCTGTGCAAATACATATACCAAACGACCCTCGATGGTACCATAACCTGTTACAACGCCATCACCAAAGGTGTGCTTCTTCTCCATACCGAAGTCATAGCAACGGTGAGTTACGAACATATCGAACTCCTCGAAGCTACCCTCATCCAAGAGCATCTGAATACGCTCACGCGCTGTGTACTTACCCTTCTCGTGCTGTTTCTGGATAGCCTTCTCACCGCCGCCCATGCGAGCAATCTCGCGGTTCTCGATCAACTTGGCTACCTGCTGTTTTTGAATTTCGCTCATAGCAAATTTTATTGATTTATTGATTGATTATTTGTTCTTATCCTCGCACAACTCGGTCAAAATACCCTGAGTTGACTTGGGGTGCAGGAATGCGATAGTCAGACCCTCGGCACCCTTACGGGGAGTCTTGTCGATAAGGCTTACACCCTGAGCCTCGGCATCAGCCAACTGCTCCTCGATGTTCTCGCAAGCCAGAGCCATGTGGTGAATACCTACACCACGCTTCTCGATATACTTTGCAATGGTAGAGTCCTCTGAAGTGGGCTCCAACAACTCAATCTTAGTCTGACCGATCATAAAGAAAGCGGTCTTAACCTTCTGATCAGCAACCTCCTCGATTGCATAACACTTCAGACCCAAAACATTCTCCCAATAGGGAATTGCCTCCTCAAGGCTCTTCACTGCGATACCAAGATGCTCGATGTGTGAAACTTTCATAATTAAAGAGTTTAATAGTTATTTTTGTATGTAAATTTTGAGTTCTCTTTCTATCGTGAGATTAAACTCCACAAAGGTACAAATAAACTATTAAATAAAGAAACATTCCCACCAATTTATGCCCTAAATTTAACGATAAATTCACACTCTCACCCTGCCCGGCAACCCTTCCGAGCAATGTTACAGCAAAAAGGCTTGTTTCTTTGCGCGAAAGTTGTTAATTTCGCTCCCGACAAACCAACTCAAGCTGCAATGAAGAGACTATTTTTGTGTATAATTTTCCTCTGCGCCCTATGGGGTGAGGGTTTATGCCAAAATATCATCATCGGAGACAAACTGCCCTCCGACATACGATCACGTCGCTGGCTCATGGATCTGCAACCCGAGGCCGCCGACTACTCATGCATTCTCTTCTACCACTCGGAGAGTGAGTTGTGCCAGAAGGCTCTGAACAGCATCAAACCCTTTATCGAGAAATACCCTCAACTATCGATGGTCATCATCACCAAGGAGGAGTACGACAAAGCGGGTGTAACTCTCACCGAACATCTGGACGACAGGATCGGTGTAGCCTTTGATGACGGAGGCAGAATCTTCAAGCGATTAGGCGTGAGTTTCATACCATTCTGCATCATATGCGACAAGAAACGACATGCATTATGGTGCGGTAACGGAGCAATGCTCACTGCGGAGGTAATAGATAAAATTTTAACAACCAGATAACGATGGATTTTACAAAAATCGAACACTACGAAAAGGAGTATCTTGACACTCATCACGATAGCGCACTCAACGTCACCGAAGGCGTTGAGGACCAACCTATTGTAAACCCCTATTTCAAGCGCAAGAAACGCCGTGTTCTCTCCACCGACGAGTACGTCAAAGGTATCCTTGAGGGCAACATCACCATACTCTCGCAGGCCATCACCCTCATCGAGAGCAACAAGCCCGACCACTACGCTCAGGCTCAGGAGATTATTGAGCGCTGCCTACCCCACGCAGGCCGCTCGGTACGCATCGGTATTACAGGTGTTCCGGGCGCTGGTAAATCAACCTTTATCGAGGCTATTGGAGGCATGGTCGCTTCGTTGCATCACCGCCTTGCAGTACTTGCCATCGACCCCAGCTCGGAGCGCAGCGGAGGCTCTATCCTGGGCGACAAAACCCGCATGGAGAGCATATCTTCAAACCCCGATATCTTCATCCGTCCTTCGCCCTCGGCAGGTTCATTGGGTGGCGTGGCCCGCAAGACACGCGAGACGATCGTATTGTGTGAGGCGGCTGGATACGATGTCATTTTTATTGAAACGGTAGGCGTGGGTCAGTCTGAAACGGCCGTTCACTCAATGGTTGACATGTTTATGATGTTGCAGATCTCTGGTGCTGGCGATGAGTTGCAGGGTATCAAACGAGGCATTATGGAGATGGCCGACATGATGGTGATCACCAAAGCTGATGGCGAGAATATCCACAAAGCCGAGTTGGCAAAGGTGCAGTATCAGGGGGCACTGCATCTCTTCCCGATGCCCGAGTCGGGCTGGCGTCCGCAGGTATATACCTGCTCTTCCGTAGCACAGACTGGCCTGGAGGAGGTATGGAAGGGTGTTGAGGAGTATCTCGACCACATTCAGGCCAATGGTTACTACGACGCAAATCGCAACCGCCAGAATAAATATTGGATGTACGAGAGTATCAACGAGGTGCTCAAGAGCAGTTTCTATCAGAACCCCGCCATTGCCGAGCGCATAGCCGAGGTTGAGCAGCGAGTTCTGGATGCAAAACTCAGTTCGTTCATTGCAGCCAAGGAGTTGCTCGACATCTATTTCGGAGAGACAAAAGCCGAGTAAAGAGGATAAATATTCCAAAATTAGAGCCGTTTATGCAAAATAGACGGCTTTTTTATGTATTTCTTAAAAAAATATATTAACTTTGGTCTTCAGAAATTTAATTTAAAAACAAATAATAGATTATGAGTACCGTAAAATTCTACCAGGGAGGTGATATTCCTATGGAGTTGCACAAGGTTCGTGTTGTGCAAAAGCTTCACCTCGTGCCCATCGAGCGCCGTCTGGAGGCGATGAAGGAGGCCGGTTTCAATACTTTCCGTCTTAGCACTCGTGACGTATTCCTCGATATGCTTACCGATAGCGGAACAAACGCCATGAGCGACAAGCAGCTCGCAGCTATGATGCAGGCCGACGACGCCTACGCAGGTTCACAGTCATTCGAGCGTCTGCAGAAAGCCGTTGAGGATGTACTGGGCAAGAAGTATCTGTTGCCCGTGCACCAGGGTCGTGCAGCCGAGAATGTAATCTGCCGCACATTTGTCAAGCCTGGTCACGTAGTTCCCATGAACTACCACTTTACCACTACCCTCGCACACATCACCGAGTGCGGCGGTAAGGTAGTTGAGCTTTTGTATGATCATGCACTCGAGCTCAAGTCTGACCACCCCTTCAAGGGTAACATGGATATCGAGAAGCTAGAGCAGACAATCCAGGAGTTAGGCGTTGAGAATATCCCCTTCATCCGTATGGAGGCCTCAACAAACCTCATCGGTGGTCAGCCCTTCTCTATGTCTAACCTTA
>JAFOXS010000313.1 GCA_017391665.1 Alistipes sp.
GCAGCAGGAAGGCCTGTAGTTGAACCACATAGAGGCTCATTCCCCGAGATTGTCGGAGAAGGCGGCTTGCTGTATAGCGACGAGTCAGCCAAAGGATTAGCCGAGGCACTGGAACAGATGCTCACATCGCAATCCCTGTATGAGAGCAAACGACAGGCAGCGTGTGCATTAGCACAAGAGAGATACTCGGACAAGGAGTGTGCTACAAAACTAATCGACGTATATACCAGAATTATGAACTAAGGTAATGCGCAAAAGCGTTCTCTAATCGCTTACCCCTAAAAAAAGATAGATTTCCGGTCTAGAAATCTATCTTTTTTATTTATCGGATGAACAATAACTCGCGATACTTAGGCAGGGGCCACAGCTGATCGTCGATAACCTCCTCCATACGATCAATATGATCGCGGATCTGGCCGAGGAATACCGCCACCTTATCGTGATACTCAATAGCCTTTGATCGCTGATCCTCAATACGGTTGGCCACCTTACGAGCCTCGATCATCTCACCCACAAGGCGCTGGATCGCAGACGTATGGTGCTGAATCTCGCGGATAAGCTCCATATCGGAATCATAGTTCAGTCCCAGCTGCTTCATCTTATACGCCTTGTCGAGCAGTACTGCCTCATACTTCGACGCTACGGGGATGATATGGTTCATCGTAATGTCACCCAGTACGCGAGCCTCAATCTGTATCTTCTTGGTGTAGGTCTCCCACTTCACCTCGGTACGAGCCTCAACCTCCACGCGATTATATACACCCATATCGCCGAACATCTTTATGCTGGCAGCATCGAGGTAGCGATCGAACAGAAGCGGAGCAGATGTCTCGCAATCCAGACCACGACGTGCCGCCTCCTCGCGCCACTCGGCAGAGTAACCATTGCCATCGAAGTGAATAACCTTGCACTGCTTGATGAGTCGCTTCAGAGTCTCATATATAGCACGCTCCTTCTTCACACCCTTCTCAATCTTGGCATCCACCTCACGCTTGAACTCGGTGAGCTGCTCGGCAGCCGCCGTGCAGAGTGTAATCATCGCCTCAGCACAGTTGTCCGACGAGCCTACGGCGCGGAACTCGAATCGATTACCCGTGAAGGCAAAAGGCGAGGTACGGTTACGGTCGGTATTATCCAAAAGGATAGATGGAATCTGCGACACACCGCTCATCTTCAGCACACTCTTGGCATCGAAGCGGATAGCATCACCGCTGGCACTACGCTCCAACTTATCCAGCACCGATGAGATCTGCGTACCGAGGAAAGCCGACACGATAGCGGGAGGTGCCTCGGCAGCACCCAGACGATGCACATTCGATGCGCTCATAATTGATGCCTTGAGCAGACCATTATGCTTATGCACGGCGGCAATCACATTAACCAGGAAGGTGATAAACTGCAGATTCTCCGATGGAGTCTTACCCGGACCAAAGAGGTTTACGCCCGTATCGGTTCCGAGCGACCAGTTGTTATGTTTACCCGAACCGTTGATTCCCTTGAAGGGCTTCTCATGCAGAAGCACGCGGAAATGGTGACGGCGGGCAATCTTATCCATGATGGTCATCAGTAGCTGATTGTGGTCGTTAGCAAGATTTGCCTCTTCGTAGACGGGAGCCAGCTCAAACTGTCCCGGAGCAGCCTCATTGTGGCGCGTCTTAACGGGGATACCGAGCTTCAGACTCTCATACTCCAACTCCTTCATAAAATTAATCACACGCGCAGGGATAGCACCGAAGTAGTGATCCTCCAGCTGCTGATTCTTAGCCGCCTCGTGACCCATCAGCGTACGACCCGTAAGCACCAAGTCGGGACGTGCAGCCCACAGGCTCTCATCCACGAGGAAATACTCCTGCTCCCAACCCAAGTATGTATATACACGGTTTACATTCTTATCGAAATAGCGACACACCTCCGTAGCAGCCTTATCGACAGCCGAGATAGAGCGCAGCAAGGGCACCTTATAATCGAGAGCCTCACCCGTATATGCAATAAAGACGGTGGGGATACAAAGCGTCGTATCGACAATAAATGCAGGCGATGTGGGATCCCACGCCGAGTAACCGCGAGCCTCAAATGTATTGCTGATACCGCCATTGGGGAATGACGACGCATCGGGTTCCTGCTGTGCCAGCACCTTGCCCGAGAAAGACTCGATAACAAGGCCCTTGCCATCGGGATCCGAGAATGAATCGTGCTTCTCGGCCGTGCCACCAGTCAGCGGCTGAAACCAGTGCGTATAGTGGTCAGCACCATTATCCAGCGCCCACTGTCGCATACCTGCCGCCACGCTGTCGGCCAACTCCAGTGAGAGGGGTGTGCCGTTGTCCATCGTACTGAGCAGAGCCTCATACGTTGTCTTATCCAAATACTTGCGCATCACGGCGCGGCCAAAGACCTTACAGCCAAAATAATCCGACGGGCGGGCACTCGGAGCCTCAACCTCTACGGCATTGTGATTCAACGCCGCCTCAACCATCTTAAAACGTAACATATCTTTTTCTAATTATACACATCTAACCATTAGTGATCACAGATTTTTCAAAATGAAAATTTTATTTTTCTCGAAAAATCAAGCACATTGCAAAAATAACTATTTTTCATTCAAACACGCATTTTTGCAGCTATTTTCAACTGCATGGGCGCATTTTTTCTGCAATCAGGCAAGAAAATTCACTTAAATTTTCAAATTTAATGATTAATTTCACCACAAATTCACAAAATAGTCGATTTTTGCAAATTTTGTATTTTATAGCGATTTGGAACAATTTTATTCTATTACCCCATTACAGCATACTCAATACTAAGCACCCCACCAGCCAGAAGCCATCGGCCAAAACACCGCACAACGTCAAATTAACGTTAATTTATCATAGGAAAGGTTCTTTTTTAATATAAAATATATTACCTTTGCGTGATTCGATTTACGAATCGCAATCAAAGTAAACAAACATACAAACACATAACATACACTAAAATCTAAATTTTCGAACAATTATGGCTAATACCGAAAGAGAAAAGTTGTTCGCTGAATTCCCCGCGGTTTCGACCGAGCAGTGGGAAGCAGTCATTACAACAGACCTTAAAGGTGCTGACTACGAGCGTAAACTCGTATGGAAAACTGCCGAGGGATTTAACGTGCGCCCCTACTATCGCGCCGAGAATCTCGAGGGCATCGAATTCTTGGGTTCACAGGCCGGCGAGTTCCCCTATGTACGTGGTACTCACAACGGCAACGACTGGGCTATCCACCAGACAATCGCTGTAAAGTGCCCCAAGGCTGCTAACGAGGAGGCATTGACTCTTCTGAACTCTGGCGTTAATTCGCTTGGTTTCTGCCTTTGCGGCATGGAGACTGTAACTGCAGAGGATATCGACACTCTGTTGGAGGGTATCTGCATCCCCGCAGTTGAGCTTACATTCAGCGGCAAGAACTTCGTTCCTACTGCCAACATGATCTTGGCTAAGGTTGAGGCTTTGGGCCTGAACAAGGACGAGGTTAAGATGAACTTCATCTTCGACCCCATCGTAAAGGATCTTTCACAGAAGGGTATCTACTGCTGCGGCGACGCTGAGGGTACTGCATGCTATGAGGCTGTTGCTGAGTTCATCCGCAAGACAGCTGACTACAAGCGCATCCGCGTTGTAAACGTATCAGGTGCTATCTTCAGCAACGCTGGTTCTACTATCGTTGAGGAGTTGGCATTCTCACTCGCAGCTGGTCACGACTACCTGGTTAAGCTTACCGAGATGGGTCTTCCTATCGACCTGGTAGCTCGCAAGGTTCGTTTCGAGTTCGCTGTCACTTCAAACTACTTCATGGAGATTGCAAAATTCCGTGCAGCTCGTATGTTGTGGGCTAACATCGTTAAGGGCTACAACCCCGAGAAGGAGTGCTCTTCAAAGATGTTTGCACACGCTGTAACTTCTACATGGAACCAGACTGTATATGACCCCTATGTAAATATGTTGCGTGGTACAACCGAGGCTATGTCAGCAACACTGGCTGGCGTACACTCTTTGGAGGTTGTTCCCTTCAACGCTTCTTACGAGGCTCCCACTGAGTTCTCTAAGCGTATCGCTCGCAACGTAGAGCTCTTGCTCAAGCACGAGTCACACTTCGATCAGGTTGTTGACCCCGCCGGTGGTTCATACTACATCGAGACTCTTACCAAGAACATCGCTGAGCAGGCTTGGAAGCTCTTCCTCGAGGTTGAGGATAAGGGTGGCTACGTAGCAGCATTCAAGGCTGGCTTCATCGTAGAGCGCGTTAAGGCTTCAGCTGCAGCTAAGGATAAGAACATCACTACTCGTCGTCAGATCTTGCTCGGAGCTAACCAGTATCCTAACTTTACTGAGGTTGCTGACGCTGCTATCTGCGACAGCGTAGTAACACGCAAGGATTCAGAGAACGTTCTTACCCCCTACCGTGGTGCTATGGCATTTGAGGCTATGCGTCTGCACGTTGACCGCAGCGGCAAGGAGCCTAAGGCATTCATGCTCACTTGTGGTAGCCTCTCAATGGCTCGCGCTCGTGCACAGTTCTCTTGCAACTTCTTCGCTTGCGCTGGTATCCGCGTTCAGGACAACACATTCTTCCACTCAGTTGAGGAGGGTGTAGCAGCTGCTTTGGAGGCTAAGGCTGACATCGTAGTTGTTTGCGCATCGGATGACGATTACGCAGAGGTGGCTCCCAAGGTTAAGGAGTTGCTCGCAGACAAGGCTATCCTTGTTGTTGCCGGCGCTCCCGCATGCACTCCTGAGTTGGAGGCACAGGGCATCACCAATTTCATTAACGTAAAGAGCAACGTACTCGATACTCTGAAGTTCTACCTTAAGGAGTTGGGTATCTAAAAAGCAAAGCAATGAGAGCAAAATTCGAAAATTTATCATACGAAGGCGGTAAGGCACAGTGCTGCACCGCTAATGCCGAGGCTCA
>JAFOXS010000042.1 GCA_017391665.1 Alistipes sp.
ATCCTCAAACTCAAGGAGGAGCATCCTGCGGCGAAGATTGTGGTGCACCCCGAGTGCAAGGCCTATATCGTGAAGGTAGCCGACTATGTGGGCTCTACGGCAGGTATTCTGGAGTATTGCGGACAGAGCGATGCCGATGAGTTTATCGTCGTTACGGAGGCTGGTATCCTGGCCGAGATGCGCAAGCGTTATCCCGAGAAGCGATTTATCCCTGCTCCCCCCGAGGATTCGACCTGCGCATGCAACGAGTGTCGCTATATGAAGATGGTGACGCTGGAGAATATCCTCGCTTGTCTGGAGAATGAGTCACCCGAGGTGAAGCTGGACGAGGATGTACGTCGCGCAGCCGAGCGCTCGATTCAGAATATGGTGGCAATAAAGTAACGTAAAATGGTAGAAGTAACAAAAGATATTAAGTATATAGGTGTCGATGACACCGATCTGGACCTCTTCGAGAGCCAGTATATCATACCCAACGGCATCTCATACAACTCGTACATTATCCTCGATGAGAAGGTGGCCGTAATGGATACCGTCGATAGCCGTAAGGAGGCCGAGTGGCTGGAGAACCTCGCTACGGCTCTCGCAGGCCGTCAGCCCGACTACCTTGTGGTGCAGCACATGGAGCCCGACCACACTGGTAGCATCACGGCATTCATGGAGCGTTATCCCGAGGCGAAGATCGTTGCATCGGCGCGCGCCATCCAGATGATGCCCCAGTTCTTCGAGGGCGTAGATTTTTCTGCTAATACCATTGCTGTTAAGGAGGGCGAGACACTCTCGCTCGGAGCGCATACTTTGCAGTTCTTCGCTGCTCCTATGGTGCATTGGCCCGAGGTGATTGTGACCTACGACCAGACGGATAAGGTGCTCTTCTCGGCCGATGGCTTTGGTAAGTTCGGAGCCTTGGCGGCAGACGAGGAGTGGGCTTGCGAGGCACGTCGTTACTATTTCAATATCTGCGGTAAGTACGGCGCACAGGTGCAGGCGCTGCTTAAGAAGGCTGCGACGCTCGATATCGAGTGCATCTGCCCGCTGCATGGTCCTATCCTGAAGGAGAATCTTGGCTACTATATCGGCCTGTATGATACATGGAGCAGTTACGGTGTTGAGACCGAGGGCATTTTCATCGCCTACGCCTCTATCCACGGTGGCACGGCCGTTGCGGCACATAAGCTGGCAGAGATCCTGCGCGCGAAGGGTGCTCCGAAGGTGTCGGTAGCGGATTTGAGCCGCGACGATATGGCGGAGGCCATCGAGGATGCATTCCGTATGGATCGCCTGGTTGTGGCTGCTGCGTCGTACGACGGTGGTGTCTTCCCCGTGATGCACGACTTCCTGCACCACCTGCAGATCAAGTCTTACCAGAAACGTAAGGTGGGAATCATCGAGAATGGCTCGTGGGCTCCCTGCGCGGCGCGTGTGATGCGCTCTATGCTGGAGACTATGAAGGATGTGGAGATCGTGGAGCCTGTGGTTACTATCCGCTCACGCATGAAGCAGGAGGATATGCCTGCGCTTGAGGCCTTGGCAGACGCATTACTTTCCTAACGAAGAAATAATACAAAAAAAATAGGTTGCTCCCTTGGGCAACCTATTTTTTAAGCAATCAATCGAGGATTACTTGTTCTTCTTATCGTAGCGCTTTGCGTAGCGGCTCATAAACTTATCCACACGACCTGCGGTATCAACCAACTTCATCTTACCAGTGTAGAAGGGGTGAGATGTGTTAGAGATTTCCATCTTGTACACAGGATAGGTTTCGCCGTTCACTTCGATGGTCTCCTTTGTCGAAACGGCGGACCGGCACAAAAACACGTGGTCGTTCGACATATCCTTGAACGCCACCAAACGATAATTTTCGGGGTGAATACCTTTCTTCATGTTTGTAAATGTTTTTGAATTAAATGCTTTTAGCGCGACAAAGGTAAGCAATTTATTTCACAAAGCAAACACTTTGCTCAAAAAATCAGCAAATTATTTCCTCTCACTGCTTTTTGGGTGTTATCAGCGCCACGATTAGCAGCAGCACCACCGCCCCGACGACCGACGTAAGGAGCGTTCCGAAGGTGTTCACCGCCACCCAGCCCATCATTCCTACTATCCAGCCGCCCAGCAGTCCGCCCGCGATGCCTACGATGAGATTCACCACCAGCCCTGCGCCACGACCCTGCACGATTAGGTTGGCGATCCATCCGGCCACCAATCCTATGAGTAAATACCATAACCAATACATAATTCCAAGTTTTAGTGTTTCCCCGAAGGGTGCAAAATTCGTACCTTTTGCCGCGCGAGGACTGAAATAGGGAATTTTTGGTGTGATAGTTTTATTTTCCGAATTTTTGTTCTATCTTTGCATCGCACAATCGGTGAGGATGATTCTCGCCATGTTGCGGGCCCATAGCTCAGTTGGTTAGAGCAGCGGACTCATAATCCGAAGGTCGTGGGATCATGCCCCTCTGGGCCCACCTCAGGCAGTTGTCTTTTG
>JAFOXS010000221.1 GCA_017391665.1 Alistipes sp.
AGGCGCAAATGGGTGCAGGTGTGTCTGAGGCAGACGTGCGCGAAGCCATGATGGTGGGTGCGTCTCTGCAGGCAACCGGTATGCTGGTCGCCTCCGAGCGTAACGGCGTGGAGATGAACGTCGAGACCCTGACCATTCTCGGCAAGTGCCCTGCTGACTATCCCCTGCAGAAGAACCGCCACACGCTGGAGTATCTGCGCACCATCCCCCACCTGCGCGTCCGCGCTCGCTACTTTGAGGCAGTATTTGCCGTGCGAGATCAGCTGGCGCAGTCCATCCATAAGTATTTCCATGCCAACGGCTACCGCTATGTCCATCCCCCCATTATTACGGGATCGGACTGCGAGGGCGCAGGCGAGATGTTCCGCGTCACCACCATGCCCTGGAACGCTACCGCCGAGAGTGAGGCCGAGTACTTCGCACAGGACTTCTTTGGCCGCAAGGCAGGCCTGACCGTCTCCGCCCAGCTGGAGGGCGAGATGGCCGCTATGGGTCTTGGCCGTATTTACACCTTCGGCCCGACCTTCCGTGCCGAGAACTCCAACACCACTCGTCACGTGGCCGAGTTCTGGCACGTAGAGCCTGAGGTGTGCTTCTGCGACATCCACGATATCATCGAGATCGCGGAGGACTTTATCAAGTTCATCGTCCGCGACGTTATGGATAACTGCCCCGAGGAGATGGAGTTCTTTAACCAGTGGGTGGAGAAGGGCGTGATCGACCGCCTTCGCGGTATGCTGGCGCAGGATTTCGTCAAGCTGGATTACACCGATGCCATTGATCTGCTCCGCAAGTCGGGCAAGGATTTCAAGTACCCCGTCGAGTGGGGCTGCGATCTGCAGACCGAGCACGAGAAGTACCTTGTGGATGAGCTGTTCGGCAAGCCTGTGTTTGTGGTCAACTACCCCGCCGCCATCAAGTCCTTCTACATGAAGCAGAACCCCGATGGCAAGACGGTTGCCGCGACCGATCTGTTGGTGCCCGGTATCGGTGAGATCATCGGTTGCAGCGAGCGTGAGGCGGATTACGACAAGCTGGTCGCTGCGATGGAGGCGCGCAATATGCCCCTGGAGGCCTACGAGGCCTACCTCGATACCCGCCGCTATGGCTCGGTTCCTCACTCCGGCTTCGGTCTGGGCTTTGAGCGTATGCTGATGTACATCACGGGTGTGCAGAACATCCGCGACGTGCTCATGTACCCCAGAACGGTCGGCTCGATGTAATGAAATAAACCGAAAAGCCCTTGCATTACGCTCCTTCTCATAAGGATGTTTACCGTAGGGGCGACCATTGGTCGCCCGCAAACAACCACAAAACCAAAACGGGCGACCAATGGTCGCCCCTACAAACAAATTTCGGCAGAGATATTGTTTTCTCTGCCGATTTGTGTTATAATGGGATTACATCGTAGGGCGGGGGCTTGCTCCCGCCGCAATGAAAGGTTTGGGGCAACGGCGGCACCAAGGCACCGCCCTACAAAGGGGTATGGGCTTTGCCCGAAGCCTTTGTAATACAATGGCGAAACTTGCGATAAAGCATGCTCGTTGATGGCAAATTTATAGTAAAGGAGAATCTATTGTGTATTTAGGATATTTAATTATTGCTTTGATATTCTTTTTCACTATCA
>JAFOXS010000170.1 GCA_017391665.1 Alistipes sp.
AAGCACCACAAGAGCCAACAATCCGCCCGAGAAATCGACATAATCGGTGGTGGAGGTGTGACCCAATAGATTCGTAACCTCCATGGCTGCGATCTGCTCGGGATGGAACAGATAGTCGATACCCATGTCGATGAACATCTCCTTGTTATTGGGCTCAAGATACTCGTTATGGTCAATGCGAGCGATTGATTTCTTGGCACCCAGTTGCTTGGCCATAATCGCCGAGAGGATATTCATATTCTCATCGTGATTAACAGCTATAAACAGGTCACAGCGCCTTACTCCCGCCTTGCGCAGCACGGCAAAGGTTGTGGTATCGCCCTCAACGGTGATAAGGTCGGCCAGGTTACCGAGTTCATTGAGCGCCTTGCTGTCGCTATCGATAACGGTAATATCGTGACCATTACCACTAAGCATACGCGCCAAGTGGCTACCCATCTCTCCAATTCCTGAAATAACAATCTTCATTGCGTATCTCTTTTTACCTATCTGCTGCAGCAATCACTCGACGCGCGACAAATAGGATATAATTTTGCAAATTAACATACAAATATATAAATTTGTCGAGAGAAATTCAACTAAATATAAAATTTTAACTCATTACACGCCATGACAGCATCAATTTCTACAATATTAGTCGTCGTACTAGTCTCAATCGGCTTCGTAGGCTTCTTCTTCCTTGGCATGTCGCTCACGCAGATTTTCAAGGGACACGACATTGACTCGGAGATTTCAACAAATAAGGATATGCAACGCCTGGGCATAAAATGTGCCGTGCAGGAGTCACGCGAGGACACCGGCACTGATTGTGACGACATAGGTTGTCACGGCAACTGCTCATCATGCGATGTTGATCACTCGGTCGCAAAATAGCCTTACGATGAAAAAGACAACCATATTTCTGCTACTTCTGATCGGTCTGGCAGCTTGCTCATCACCATCGGCCGACAAGCCCACACTGCGTTTTCACGACGGCAGATTGAGAATTGCCCAATTCACTGACATACACCTTGCCGTGGATGACCCCAAGAGTGCTCCCGTAGCCGATACGTTGCTAGCGGTAATTACAAAGGAGCGTCCTGACGTAGTGATTCTCACGGGCGACATCGTCACCAGCCAACCCGCCGAGAAGGGCTGGCGACATATTATGGATATAATGCAACGCGCAGGTGTACCATATGCCGTAACCATGGGTAACCACGACCCCGAGGTGATGCAACGCGACTCCATCTACGATATTCTACAAGAGGATCCACTCTTCATTGGCGAGAAGGGCCCCGAGTTGAGCGGCTGCGGCAACTACACGCTCCCCATCCTGGCTAGCGACTCTGACAAAGTCAGCGCACTGCTTTACTGCTTAGACTCGAGCGACTACACACCCGACTGGGCCCTACTTGGGACATACGCTTGGATGCCGTGGGATGTAACATCGTGGTATCGTGAGCAGAGCACTCGCTATACAGCCCAAAACGGAGGCACACCACTGCCAGCACTGGTATTCTGCCATATCCCCACACCCGAATTTCGTCTTATTGATCAAACTACCAATATGTATGGCCGCAATGGCGACGGCTCGGGCATAGGCTCGGCAGAGCTCAATAGCGGTTTTCTGCTATCGGCCGTGGAGATGGGCGATGTGATGGGTATGTTCACAGGTCACGATCACGAGAACGACTACATTGGTCAGTACTTCGACATTGCGCTCGCCTACGGCCGCGTGTCGGGCTTCAATGCCTACGGCGGCCTGCCACGCGGAGCACGAATCATCGACCTCTACGAGGGTGAACGACGCTTCGACACGTGGATATCAACTCCTACATTCAGCGAGTTGCGTTACCACTACCCCATCGGCATCACCGAGGATGACATCAACGGCATGGAGTACCTCCCCGCAAAGCCATACAGCCCCACCGCGCAGGGCGTAGCCTACACCTATTACGAGGGTGCGTACAAGAATCTGCCCGACTTTCCGCACAAGGGCAAGCGCATAGGCGAGGGAGTGATGAAAAACTTTATCGTAACGGATGCCCCTTCGGAGGATTATTATGGCTATGAGTTTGAGGGCATTATCTCCATACCTCAACGCGACGTATATCAGTTCCACATCGTTTGCGACGATGGCGCACTGCTCTATATTGACGGCCGACTGGTACTTGACTTCGGTGAGTCTCACTCAATGAATAACCGTACCAAGGCAAAGGTTGCACTCGACGCCGGCTACCACGATATTCGTGTGGTATATTACGAAGATTGCCAGGGCGAGGGGCTGGAGATCAGCCTCGAAAGCCTTTCTCTGCCACGACAGGCAATACCCGACAATTGGCTATTTGTTAAAGAGTAACACCCTAAACGATGAAAGAGATACTGGACTTTCTACAGGAGCTGTCGGAAAATAACGACCGCACATGGTTTGAGGCCAACCGCGACCGCTACAAGCGCGTAAAGGGTCGCATGGACGAGGTAGCAGCCGAATTTATTGAGGCGGTAGCGGAGTTTGACCCATCGGTGGAGGGCGTGCAGGTTAAGGATGCGACATACCGCATCTACCGCGACACTCGCTTTACGAAGGATAAATCGCCATACAAGACGTGGTTTGGCGTATATGTATGTCCTCGTGGCAAGAAATCGGGATTCTCGGGTTACTATATGCACGTCGAGCCCGACCAGAACCACTATATGCTCTGCACAGGAGCCTACTGCCCCACTGCCAGCGAGATAAAGAGTGTGCGCGAGGAGATTATGACCGAGGGCGATGCCTTTGTCGAAACTATTCAGGCAGCCGAGGGGTTTGAGATTGATTGGTCATCGGCTCTGAAGCGTATGCCACAGGGGTGGTCGGCCGAAGATGAGCATTCGGAGTTTTACCGACTGCGAAATTTTATATTGGTGAAGCTGGTGGACAAGGAGTATTTCTTGCGCCCCGACGCCATACAGCAGGCGGCCAAGGATATGCGTTGTACAAGGCCATTCAATGATACTCTGAATCGAGCAATAGAGTATGCCCGCGAGATGGGATGGTAAAAATGGTTTGTAATAGATAAAAAAAGTCCGACCCCAAAGTCGGACTTTAATTTTTTCGGTTATCCTCAACCTGACTTACTCAGCCAAGGGAGTTACGCTAACGTAAGACTTACCTGAAGACTTCTTGCAGAACTCTACGGTACCATCTACCAATGCGAAAAGGGTGTGATCCTTACCCATACCCACGTTGTTACCGGGGTTGTGAACAGTACCACGCTGACGAACGATGATGTTGCCGGCCTTAGCGAACTGACCACCGAAAAGCTTTACACCGAGTCGCTTGCTCTCTGACTCACGGCCGTTCTTTGAACTACCTACTCCTTTTTTGTGTGCCATTTTCTACTAACGTTTTAATTATGCAACAATATCCTCCACGAGAATCTGGGTGAGGTACTGACGGTGACCGTTGCACTTCTGATAACCAGTTCTACGCTTCTTCTTGAACACCAGAACCTTGTCGTCCTTGAGGTGCTTCAAGATCTTACACTTAACTGAGGCGCCTTCTACTGCAGGTGCACCTACCTTAACCTGACCGTCGTTGTCTACAAGCAGGACTTTGTCGAAGCTCACTGACGACTCTAC
>JAFOXS010000248.1 GCA_017391665.1 Alistipes sp.
ATTTAAAAAGAATCGCGTTGAAGAGTGTTTAAAAAGAATAGGTGGATTTAAAAATATTAAAGTTAACGATACTGTAGGTATGGATGAACCTTATTTTTATAGAAATAAGATTCAAATGCCTATTAGATTATCTAGAGGTTGCTCAAAATCGAGCAGCCTCTTTTTTTTGTCTAAAGCTCAACCCCTGCCCGCTCAATCAGCGACAACTGATAACCGTAGATGCCTATCTCTTCGTTCAGCTCAACGGCCTCGTTATGGTCGCTCAGGTAGTAACGCTTGGCCGAATTGTCGAAATGGGGACTTACGAGCGATGCTCCCTGAAGCACATATGGCGAGCCGATCGATGCCACGTCGGCCATCGTGTGGAACACGGAGTGTGTGGTAGCTACGGCCGCAGCATTTGCCTTGGCGGCAGCGGCCTTTACGGGGAAGAGCTCCCGATAGCGGGGTGAGAACCACGCCAGCGACGCCACGTGCAGCTGGTAGTAGGTCGTGGTGGGTGAGGCGTGCAGAAAACGCCCATGCACGTCGTCGAAGAGATCCTCGCCATGGTCGGCGCAGTAGAGCATAGCCGTGCAGGCATTCTCGGTGGCAAGGGTCTCGATCACGGAGTTGAGAACATAATCCGTATAGAGTGTCGAGTTGTCGTAGGCGTTGCGTATCAGTGTGGCATTCTTGCGCAGGATGGCCACATCGTCCTCGGGCGTGAAGCGTGCCCACTCACGCGGATAGCGCTGATGATAGCTGAAGTGCGAGCCGTAGGTGTGCAGGATAATGAGCAGTCGCTTGGATTGATCCTCTCGGATGATACGCCGTAGAGCCTCCACCGTAGAGTAGTCGTGCTGCAGTGCGGGCAGATACTCCACCACATCGCTGTCGCCAGCCAGGTGGTCGATCATGGCTCCCTGCGGCACCTGATTCGATATGAAATATGTTTTGAAGCCCGCCTCCTTGAACAGAGCCGGCATGCCCTTACGACGGAAGAGCTCCTCGTGCTCGGAGGTGTGCACCGACGAGAGCATCAGCGGCACACTCTTGTGGGTGGTGTTGCTCTGCGTTGTTATCTGTCGGAAGAGTACTATGTCGTCACGCTGCGAGAGCAGAGGGTTGGTCTCACGCTCGTAGTCATACATCTGCCATGAGGCTGCACGTGCCGCCTCGCCAATAACCATGACATATATCTCTCGCTCTTCGGGCTCTGTATCTCGCTCGGCCTCGAATGTGAAGCCCTGGCTTGTAGTGGGGAAGTTGGCTATTTTATGTGCCTCCGATATTGCAAGCCCCATATTGTAGGCCACATTGATGGGGAACACCTCGTCGCGCAGCGTCTTGCGCACCTCACCACGACATCCAGCAAAGAGTGTGATGCAGCCTGCGAGCATCGTTACCGCTCCGCCGATCAGCATCCTGCGGCGCATCTTCTCCTTCAGTTGCACCTTGCTTATGATGTGTTGCGTAGCTAGATAGAGCAGCGGCAGATATATCACAAATACGGCTATTACCGAGGGGTAGATGTTGGCCAGCAGCTCGCCAGCCTCGCCCGTGTTGGTGGTCGTGAGGTTAAGAAACATGTCGGCAGCCACAACCGAATTGCCAAACAGATAGGATAGCACCACCTGAAATGCGCTGAAGAAGATAAAGGGAAATGCCCACCATGTCATTGCGCCCGAGCGTCGCGACAGAGCTGCCAGCATGGTGTAGAATCCCAGTGGCAAGAGTAGTGCCGAGAGTGCCACCCAGAAGGGGTTATGCTCGGTATATGTCAGAATCACAACGGGTAGCATCAGCGAGGCAATGAGCGCCACGGCCATCAGTTGTGGGTTTAGAAACGTCTTGCGTATCATTAAAAAGCTTCGTTTACATTAATTATTATGCCACTGCATCGGCGCCCCAGACCATAGTCTATGCGCAGCGCAGTCCTGTCGCCAGCCTTGAGGCGCAGACCCACTCCATAGGTTGGTAGAATCTCTCCCCAGTCGAAGGTCTTGAGCGACGAGAATACCGTTCCGGCTCCTCCCCATGCCACAACGCCTATGGGTCCCCACACCTCGTGGCGCAGCTCTAACTGTGCCGTAGCCATCTTGCTGTTGGTGAAGCGACCGTAGTAGTAGCCTCGCATGCGGCTCTGACCGCCCATCATGGGCCAGTAGAACCATGGTGTGGCCGATGACCATGCATCGCCATAGAGATCGAGTGCCGCCACAGCACCTTGCCATAGCGACTGATAGATGTTGGCCTGTGCTGTTACGTGCCAGAGTGTCTGATTATAGCTGCCCAAAGCCTTGGGACGCACCTCGCCCGTGAGCGATAGGTATATGCCGCGCGTGGGGTTGTAACTATTGTCGCGACGATCGTAGCGCGCCGTGAGCGACAGACCTGTGGTAAATGTGCTCAACGTGTTTTGTCCTGCCCGATGGAGATACTCCTCTGCCAAGGGTTCGAAGTTATGCCCCTTGCCGTAGCGCAGATCCACACCAGCACCAAGATGCAGACCCGCTGCGATATGATGCAGATAGGTGGCCGTGCCATTTGCTATAAGGTGGGTGTATCGTGTGCGGAGATTACTGGTGGCAGCCTCGTAGCCCAAACCCCAGAAGCGGATGGGCAGCGATGCCACGCCAGCGTCATAGATCAGTCGGCTGTTGCCCTTGCCAAAGAGATGCTCGCCGCCGAGCGCCACACGATAGAATCCGTCGATAGATGCCATTACGGATGCACTGGCTGAGGATAAGGGGTAGTGTTCGCTGCGGCGATATGTAGCCGAGCCCGAAAGCGTAAGCGCCAGGTTGGTCTCTGCGGTGTAGGCTATGCCTGCGTGGCCACTCAACTGCAGCTTTTCGCTCGAAGCGAGGGGTGTTGACATGCGAGAGGCTATGCGCTGCCACAGGGTAGG
>JAFOXS010000285.1 GCA_017391665.1 Alistipes sp.
GCGTGCAATGTCGGTAGTCATGGATGCTGTCACTTCGGAGGTGCGCTCGTTCGCGTCAAACAGCAACGACCCTTCGGCTACGGCTACGGCAATCGGCTACTTCCGCACGGACGAGCATGGTGTTGGCGAGTGGGTCGGCAATGAGCTGACCTTCACGATGGCCAATGTACCGAACATTTCCTACCTCTTCCTCGACTTCTACGCAACGGCCGAGGATTTGGTGGATGATGATGGCAACAGGGTGTCGGTGTCGGGCTATTCGTTCCGTTCTGACGGTAGCGAGGCCGACTACTCGTCGTTCATCAATGCACGAAGCGGTACGCGCATCACGAAGGATGTGTTGCTCGCAACCGAGGGTACGCCTGCCGATTACCTTGTTGGCTATTGCAAGATGTTCGGTTTGCAGTTGTTCTACGACAAAAGTATCAACCGCGTGTCAATCCTCACGCGCAATTCGCTATACAACGGCCTGCACATCAACATTGAGGATCGCATCGACTACGCGAATCTGAAAATCACGCCCTTTGTGTTCCAGAATAAGTGGTACGACCTCAATGTGGAGTATGAGGATGGCGAGTTTGCGGAGTACTACGAAGGAATCTATGGCCGAGCGTATGGCCTTCAGCGCGTGAATACGGGCTACTCGTTCGATGCAACGAGCAAGAAGTTACTCGATGTGGTCTATAAGGGTGCGGTCGAGGTTTCGGAACGCTCGAAATATATGCTTTCGATCAAGCGCGGAGATTTGAATATCCCAGCCGTAATGCTCGATATGGGGCACACCTACAACCTTTACAGCGCGGACGGAGAGAGCACCTCGCTCGACCTGCCTACGGCTCGAAACACCGACACGCTGACCTATTTCAACGATGTATTCAAGGGCTACGACTTTGAATCCAAACCCCAATTCCACGGTGAGGAGGACAAAGCGTTAGATGGAGCAAATGCTCTGCTGTTCTTCCGAGGCTTGGTTGAGTGTCCGAGTGGCTTTCAGCTTTCGGACGATAGCGCGGTAATGGGTCAGCTTAACGATGGCGAGCCGTGTTGGATGCTCAACGGAGGCGTGGCGATCTCCGAGATGCCGAGCTTCGGCCGTTACCTGTTCGGCACTTCGTTCTTCAGCGAGGATTTCTCGAACGACTTCTTGAAAGATGGCTCATCGGCTATGTATGCGTCGCTCGACATGGGCACGCCTTATGAGATTGACATACCCGATGCGAAACACCCCGAAGGTGTGACGATCTACGATCAAGGCTGGGCGCGATACCTTGCCGACCGCTACGATGTAGACACGAAGGTCGTGAGCTGCAAGGTGGACTTCCGAGGCATAACGATTGGAGCTGAACTTCTGCGCAACTTCTATTATTTCGATGGGTGCGTGTGGGTGCTGAATAGCATCAAGAACTACAACGTGGCGGAGGTTGCGCCAATGGTTGAGTGCGAGTTTGTAAAGGTTAAGAATAGAAACAATTATACGGAGGGTCAGGTATGGCAACAGTAGAGGAGATTACTCTCAAAGTGAATGCGTTGGAGGCAGCGCAATCGGTAAAGGATTTGCGAGGCTCTATGGGTGAGTTGCGCAAAATCGTGAATGAAACGAAAATAGGTAGCGACGAGTACAAGGCTGCGCTCGATGGTGTGCAGAAGGCGCAGAATATGTTGTCTAATGCTACGAAGCTGGGTGTAACGGAAACGGAAAAAGCAGGCGAAAGTTACAACGCGCTATCTCGAAAGATGGCCGAGTTGAAGCAGGAGTACCACGCGACGACTGATGCGATTCGTAGAAAGGATTTAGCAAAGGAGATAAAGGACATCAATAACACGCTGAAGGATATGGATTCAGACGTTGGTGTTTTTGCTCGAAATGTAGGTAACTATGCGCAAGGTGTAGCCGAAGGCTTTTCCTCGATTGGCGGTGCTGCAAGTGGGATGGTTAATCCGATTAAGGGCGTCACAACTGGATTCCAGCTATTGTCAAAGACCCCTGTGATTGCGATTCTTGGCTTTTTGATAAACCTATTCGGTAAGGCGATTCAATCAATGAAATCAACCGAGGAGGGATCGCAGGCTTTATCTCGCGCTTTCGATGGATTCAAAGTTGTCGCTGACCTCATGACAAAGGGTCTGCAACTGCTCGGAAAGGGATTGACGGCTGTTGCAAATGGTTTTACTTCGATCTTGAAGAAAATCGGCCTGATGAACGATGAGAGCGAGAAACGCATAGGAATCGGTCAAAAAGAGATCGCGCTCGAGCAGGAGAAGCGCAGGGTGACGATGGCAAATGCAGACGCAGAGCTAAAGATCGCCAAACTCCGAGCCGAAAGTACCGACAAAATAAACAAAAGCGCATCCGAGCGATTGGCTCTTATCAAAGAAGCAGCCGAGCTTGAGCAGGAGACCTACAAGAACAACTACAACCTCGCCAAGCAGGAGTATGAGCTGATCAAGGAGAAGAACTCCTTATTGCCGAGTTCGTCGCAGGAGCTTCAAGCCGAGGCCGATGCTTACGCTTCTATGGTGCAAGCCGAGACGGCCTACTACAACAAGCAACGCGAATACAACTCACAGATGGCCGAGGCGTTCAACCAAGCCAAAACGAATGCGCAGGAGTTGAAGGAGGAGATCACTTCGCTCGATGAACTTCTAAACATTGAATCCGTAAATTCTTATGAAGGATCGCTCGCGAAGATGGCCGAAGCACGCGCAAAGTGGCGCGAGCAATTCTTGACTGATGAGGCTGTGTTTTATGAAGATTTACTCGGTTTCGAGGAGGAACACGCAAAGGATGTCGAGAAGTTGAACGCTGATCGGGTAAAGGACGAGGAGAATACCGCAAAGAAGAAGCAGAAGATTCAGCAAGCATCTTTACAGGTTGCATCTAATATCGGACAGCTTCTTATGTCGGTAGCCGACGAAGATACGAAACATGGCAAAGCACTCGCTATAGCAGGCTCAACGATTGACACCATATCTGGTGCGATTGGCGCGTATATGAGTGCGCAGAAGCAAGGCCTTCCGCCTTGGGTTTCGATTCCGCTTGGCGTAACCTCGGCAGCTACGGTATTGGCTTCTGGAATGGCGAATATCGCCCAAATAAAGAAGACAGACACAAGCGGAACAGTGTCGATGGCTGGTGCATCGGTGCAAACCTACGCCCCTGCTGTGGTGCAGAATGTACCCGTGACGCGCACACTCACGGGTGCAAGCGAGGAGGCCAAGCTCAACCAAATACTCGACAACACCTCGGCAACGGCAAGCGGAACGAATCGCCCCGTCAAGGCCTATGTGGTCGCGAGCGAGATGCAAGGCGAGCTACTCTACGAACAGCAGACCGATGCCGAAACCTCATTCTAACCCATACCCTACTCAAGAAGCCCCACATCGGGGCTTTTTTTTGTGCCCATAACCAAACGCTAAACGGCTGAAA
>JAFOXS010000030.1 GCA_017391665.1 Alistipes sp.
CTCGGTGTAGTGTGTCCACACCGTATCACGTTCACGCAGCGATAGTGCTGTAAGGCCTCCATCCACACGACCTATATAGAGCATCGAGTCGAAGACCATGGGGGGTGCCTCGACAGGAGTCTTCATATCGAACGAGAAGACCTCCTCACCCTGCAAATTAACGCCATATATTTTGCCCTTCACATCGCTCCAGTAGGCAGTGCCCTCCATTACAACGGGTGATGAGATGCTACGCACCGAACTATGGTAGTTCCATAGCAAAGATAAATCATCGGGCAGCGATTGTGCGGTATAGCCACTCAATGCTCTGTTACCACGGAAGGTTACCCAGTTCATGCCGCTACCAGCCACCAGATGTTGCTGGATAGGCTCGCATGAGCAGAGCACGACAAGAGCTATTGCGCAAAGCAGAAGGTTTTTCATTCAATACTATTTTTTAATAAATAAAGCACCTGTGGGGCAAATCTCGGCCAGCTCATCATAGGCATTGGCCATATTCTGTTCGGGTATAATGACCTGCATATCGAAGCCTCGACGCAGGAACGTAAAGCCATTTTCAGTGTTATATACACACAATCCGCAACGGATGCACTTCGCAGGCTCAAATCCCAATCGCTCGCTTACGTCAATACGCAGCTTTACGGGCAGCTTCGAGCTGAGTCCATAGCGCGAACGCTTGATGCCGTAGTCGGTAGAGTAGCGGCGCAGGCGACACGCCTCACGTCCCTCGCATGCGCAGTGCAGGCAACGCGATGGGGTGGTAGTGGTCTGACGAAGATAATCTTTTTCTTTCTGATTGAAAATACCTACACGTGAGAAAAATATATCTTTGCCCAATTTTGCGATCGAAGCCACAGGCTTAACCTCTTCAACCTCCATTGCAGCCACCTCGCGGATAATATCGCGTATGGCCACGGCCTTATCCACCGTACCACGTCGGCAAGCCTTCTCGCAGGGGGCTTTGCAATCATCGCATGCGATCTTGTCGCCAAAGTCACGACGGATGATGGCCTGAGCCTGGGCATAGTCGCCTCGGTCGTAGGCGGCAAGCATCTGCTCAACGTCCAGCTTATGCGTACATACCATCGAGCATGGTGCCTCACAGTCGGCGCGGTGATCGCTCAGCAGAAGCTCCAGTGCCATCGTACGCTGACGGATGACCTCCTCCGACGAGGTGTCAATCTCCATACCCTCAGTAGGCTTGGTTGAGCACGAGGTGAGCATACGGCCCGACTTAAGTTCCTTCACGGTGCAGACCATACAACCAGCCTGATGGCGCTTACCCTCGGCATAACACATCGACGGAATCTCGATGCCGTTGCGACGAGCCGCCTCGAGGATGGTTTCACCCTCGATAACAGTAATCTCCTTATTATCAATTGTAATCTTCATCTCTACAAAGTTTTTAGCGGCATCTTCTTGATGGCATCAAATTCACACTCCGTAATACACAATCCGCACATCGTACACTTATCGGTATCGATAGCGTGTATCTCATAAGGCTTATACTCAATAGCCTCCACGGGGCACACCTTTGCACAGCGTGTACAGCCTATGCAGGCGTCGGTTACAACATACTTCACCATATCCTTGCAAGTGCCCGTACGGCAGTAGCCCTTGACGTGCTCCTCGTACTCCTCGCGGAAATATTTTATCGTTGCAAGCACGGGATTAGGTGCAGTATTGCCCAATCCGCAGAGCGCTGATCGCTTGACTGCAAGTGCTAACTCCTCCAGTCGCTCGATGTCGCCCTCCTGACCCTTACCAGCACACAGACGATCCAAAATCTCAAGCATACGGTGGATACCCACACGGCAGAATGTACACTTTCCGCACGACTCCTCGCTGGTGAAGTTCAGAAAGTAGCGAGCCACATCGACCATACAGTCGCTCTCGCTCAGTACGACCATACCACCCGAACCCATAATAGCACCCAGACGGTTCAGCGCATCGAAGTCGACCTCCGTGTCGCACAACTCGGCAGGAATACAACCGCCCGACGGGCCTCCCGTCTGCACAGCCTTAAGGCGCTCGCCACCCTCTACGCCACCGCCGATCTGCTCGACAATCTGACGTATGGTGGTACCCATAGGCACCTCAATCAGTCCTCCGTGGCGCACCTTACCTGCCAGAGCAAATACCTTCGTGCCCTTGCTCTTTTCGGTGCCGACCTTGCGGTACTCCTCCACACCACGACGGATGATGTAGGGTATCTGGCTCAATGTCTCAACGTTGTTAATCAGCGTAGGGCAGCCAAATAGTCCCTGCTCGGCGGGGTAGGGCGGACGCTGCGAGGGGAAACCTCGCTTACCCTCGATAGAGCCGATAAGGGCGGTCTCCTCGCCACAAACAAATGCACCAGCACCTTTGAATACCTCGATCTCGAATGAGAAGTCGCTGCCAAAAATATTCTCTCCCAGCAGACCCTGACGACGGCACATATCCAAGGCCTTCGTGATGCGGATAACGGCCTGCGGATACTCTGCACGGATGTAGAAGATACCCTTCTGTGCTCCTACGGCGTAGGCAGCGATGAGCATACCCTCGATAACTCGCAAGGGGTACGACTCCAGCAGAATACGATCCATAAATGCTCCGGGGTCACCCTCGTCACCGTTGCAGATGACATATTTCTTATCACCCTTGGCAGCAGCAACCAGCTGCCACTTGCGACCCGAGGGGAAACCTCCACCTCCACGGCCACGGATGCCGCTGGCCAAGACATCATTAATCAGGGCATCTCTGTCGCCCGACTTAATAACCTTCTCCAATGCCTCGAAGCCTCCGTGAGCACGATACTCATCCAGATCGAGAGGGTTGATGTGTCCGTAGCCTTCCGTAGAGATACGCACCTGATGGTCGAGGAATGTATTGATCTCGCCCGTGCGCTCCTTCTCGGGTTTATAGAGGATGTTGTCCCACGTCTGGTCGGTGTGCAACATATCAATCTGATTCAGCACGGCGTTCTTCAGTCGCTTCAGGGGGCTTGCAGCGGGGAAGTGGTGCAAGAGAATCTCCTTGATCTCCTCCGCTCGCACGTTGGGGTAGCGGGTAATCTCACCCGTAGAGTCCACAACGTCAATCAGAGGCACCTGATTACATGCACCCACGCACGAAATAGGCTTTATGCGTACCGCAACACCCAACTCATGCTGCGCCTTCATCACCGCTTTATATATCTCGGCCGTACCGCTCACCTGACAGCAGTTCTCCATACCCAGACGCACCTCGCCTACGTACGTAACCTCGCCATTCTCGTCATCCGCACCCTTTGGGGCAGACTTCAAGAACTCCTCGTGCTCCTCCAGCACGGCCTTCACTCGACCTGGCTGCACGTGGCCATATATCTGCTCGTCAATCTGCACTACGGGAGCCAATGCGCAGCATCCCAGACAGGCAATCTTTTCGACCGAATATTTGCCATCGGCCGTGGTTACGCTATCCTCGGCAATATCCAGCTCACGACGGAATGCATCGTACACGGCACCTGCACCCTTGACGTGGCATGCAGTACCGATGCAGACCTTGATGGTGTGCTTGCCGTAGGGTATGAGTTTGAACTGCGAGTAGAACGTAGCCACGCTGATAAGGTTGGCGCGTGTAATCTCCGTGCGCTCATATACTCGCTCCAGAGCATCCGAGGGAAGATACGAAAACTCCTCCTGCAGAGCCTGCAACAGCGGGATGGTCATCTCACGCGTGCGACCCACACGCTCGATGATGGCATCGACACGCTTGGCTACGGCACGACGCTCGTCATCAATATTATTTAAACAGTTTTGACACGACATAATCTTCTCCTTTCTTTACTCCGATACGCAGTAGAGCGTATTCAATGAACGGATTACAACCTTGCCATCGAGGAATGCGGGTGTAGCGTAGGTCATCTCGCCCGTCTCGAAGCTACTTATCTGCTGGAGGTTATCGTCAGCGGTAAAGACATAGACCTGACCGCTGGTGCCGATGATGTAGATCTTGCCATCGACAACCATAGGCGAAGAGTAGAGCTCCATATTAAGCTCGCGCTCGGCTTTCAGCTCGCCGGTCTTGGCATCGAAAGCAGCCAACACGCCATAGGTCGTAGCGATATACAATCGGCCGTTAGCATATACGGGGCTGGCAACCTCGGGCAGATAGTCCGAAGCCTCCCACAACACAGAGCCGTCGGCACCGTTGATAGCCATAATCTTGGCATACTCGTTGGCGGCGAAGATAACGCCATCACCACTACATGGACTGGGACATACCTCACCAGACATACCATCGACGCTCCACAGCTGCTCACCCGTCGAAGGGTTGTAGGCACGCACCTCGGGATTACCCATCAGCACGAGCTGTGCCTGACCGCCTACGGTGGCAATGATGGGCGAGCTCCAGCAAACCTTCTGGTTACGATCCTTCTGCCAGCGCACGTTACCCGTAGCGATATCCATTGCGATAATCTTCTGCGAGTCGCTGTTGTCGTACTGCACGAATACAATTCCATTCCAAAGCACAAGTGACGACACGAAACCATACTGGTTGTCGGGCACACCCAGGTTCTTAGCCCATACTCGCTTGCCATCCATGTCGGCACACATGATGTCGCCCGTAGCGAATACGGCACATACATAGCGACCGTCGGTTGCGGGTGATGCCGATGCGTAACCCGTGTTGCTTGCTACGGCAGGGGGTGTCGAAGGAGAGCCAGCAATGCCCGTTGCCGCAAGTGTCCAGAGCAGATCGCCCGTAGTAAGGTCGTGGCAATAGAGTTCGCGTGAGGCCTCATCACCGCCCGTATAGAATATGCGGTTGTTATGCACTGCGGGAGATGAGAATCCCTGCTTTGTTGTGAGGGCATGCTTCCACGCAATCTTGCCACCGCCGGCGAAATCCCACGTTGTGGGGATGTTACGAGCCGATGAGTGACCATTGGAGTTATTACCACGGAACATACCGTGATTTACACGTGCTGCAGCAGGTGCTGCGGGTGCAGCCTCTGCGGTCTGCTCCGTTGCTGCCTCATCGGCAGTCTCTGCTTCGGTCTGCTCGCCCTCGGCGGGTGCGGCCTCTACAGTTTCTGTGGGTGTAGCCTCAGCCACAACAGACTCGGCAACAGGCGCTTCGCTCTGCTCGGCTACGAGAGTCTCCTCCTCGGCAGTTTTATCACTCTTTAACCATTGAGGATTTGATGCGACAACGAGAACCAGTGCCACAACAGTAAGTGAGGCAGCAAGCCACTGCACATATTTGCGCGAACGGCTCTTAACCAGCCACTCGTCAAAAATATCAATATCCTTGGGTGCAATGTGCAAAACATCGGCATAGTAGCCACGCAAGCAAAATATAAACACTGCACTCATAAAGAGGAGAATGTAAATACCCGTCTTGAGGTGCTCCTCCTGCACGAAGTAAGCCTTGCGTGAGAGCAGATCCAGCTGACGTATCTGCGCCTGCAGGTCGGCATTGTCGGGGTTGGTTTCGTTCAGGCTTTTGAGCGTGGTCATTACCTCGGTCTCGAGAGGAGTAATGTTGCGCACCTGAAAGTAATTGGCCACAAGCATAATAGATAGCGTAAGCATAAATATGCCTGTCACCACAGCAATCGTTCTGTAAATATCCTTTTTCATCTGAATGTTATTATTTCTCTATGTCACTCTTCCCAATTTCTCTATTCTGCGGACAATACTCAAAGCAACGTCCACACGCCACACAGGCGGCGTTATCTATCTCATAGGTCTCACGACGACGTTTCACCGAGAAACGAATCAGCGCAATAGCCAGCACCATTCCCATCAGCGCACCAGCCCACGTGCCATAGGTACGATACTCGGCAACGATCGAATCTTTCACAACGGTGAGCTCATCCAGCGTACCGTTACGCATATAGAAACCTTCAACCTCCAACGGAATAGTCTCGGGGGCATCCAGCGCCTCGTATGCTACGACCATATCGTAGAGACGTACATCCTTATGGGCGCGGCTCAGACCCTCGGCCGACATGCGCATCAGCAGTGCGCCGAGAATCATCAGCAGAGGCATCAGCAGCATATAACCCAGCAAGCGTTTCACACCCTCGCGACGCTCTTCCTTGTCGGTATTGGCGTATGGTGGTCGAATAGCATCCACGGGGCATGAGTTATGGCAAAGGTCGCAGTTGATACACTTCTTCTTTGTAATCTCAACCTTTTTCCACGACACGGCCGAGAAGAGACTCAGTAATGCACCGTAGGGGCAGAGGAATCGGCAGAAGGGGCGACCCGTGAATACCGAAATGATGAGCAACAGAATACCGAACACCAGCAGCTCCACATCACCACCCAGACGGAAAATACCGATAAAGGGATCAAACTCGCAGACAAGGAATCGACTGCGTGTTACAGCATACAGAATAGTGAGTATCAGGTAGAGCCACGGCAGCAGACCGAGCACCATTGCCACAGGCTTGCTTATGCGGCCGTTCTTCACATTGACCAACTCCTGCAGTGCTCCCATCGGGCAGACACCCGCACAGAATACACGTCCGAAGAGGAATGCAAAGACAATGGGCAGAAGGAAGAATGCCAGCACATTCCACGGCATCTGGTACGAGCCATCGACAAATGCCAGCGCCACATTCTGAATCGAACCTACGCTGCACACACAGCCCTCGCGCAGAAATCCGAAGTAGAGCACCGATACAAGGCTGATCCATATCATCGGTTTGCGTTTCTTCATCACAGCCCAAGTAGCCGCTACGAGCAGCGCCACAAGCATCGTAACATCGAGCACATTCCATAGTGTTTCATCGGGTACGGCATACTCCAGGTCGGGGTACTGGTAACCTGACTCAAAGTCGGGCTTCGGGAATCGGTTCTGCGCCTGGGCAAGAGCCACTGAAGCGAAACCTACGAAAGTTGAAAATATCTTCTTCATCTGCTTACTCCTTTAATTTATATGCCGTAGCGAAATCGACACGCTGGATAGCATCCGACACGCACACCTGGGCAATCTTACACTCATTGCACTGCACGCATATATCCTGCTTGATTTGCAGATACAGCGAGCCATTGCCAAACGACGAACAACCCTTAACACACTTGCCACAGCCGTTGCACAAATCCTCATTGATGGTGTACTCGAAGTAGGGGTCTTCGACAAACTGGCGAGTTATGGCACCCGTGGGGCACATCATATTCTCGGCAGCGGTATTCAGATCCTTAACATTTGAGATATAGTAGCCACCGCACAGGTCACAGTAGCCGCACACTCGATTGGCATGGATACACTTTACGGCCGACACGGGCAGCACGCAGTGAGTCTCGCAACGACCACACTGGGTACACTTCGCAGGGTCAATCTGCCAAAACACATTACCCTTTGCGCCCTTGCTCTTCAACGCCAAAGTCGAGCCTGCCGCAATCACACTACCACCTGCGATGGCCGTTCCACACATACGCAGGAACTCGCGACGCTTCAGCGGACTTGTTATCTTCTTATCATCTTTCATTCTTGCTCGGCTTTAGATTGTGACACCTTTACGCAGAGGGCAATCCACTTCGCAGTCGCCACAGGCGGTCTGCTGCGCAAATCTCTCTTCGTACTGGAATACTGATACTGAGTTGGCGCCGGCCACAATCAATCGATTGCCATCGGCTCGCACCTCACGAGCCTCGTAGCCTACACCCAGAGCAAACTCGTCAAGCAACGTAGCGTGATACTTTCCATCGCGACCATAACAACTGATGCGGGGCACTCCCTTCTCCGAGGTGATAATATCGCCCGTAGGGGTAGTTGTCAGATGCACGGGGTTACAGCAGCCGCTGAATGCTCCTGCCTCACTACCTGCCTTGCCAAACGATGCTACGAACTTTCCCTGCATATCGTAACACTCAACGGTGTGACGTCCCGGATTCGAGCAGTAAACCTTATCGCCAACTGTTGTTATGCCGAACGAATAACTCGGCACGATGAAACCATTGGGGCTATCGATAAAGCGACGGAATGCTCCCTCGCGGTTATATTGACATATGTTTTTATTGCTGGCGTCGGTTACAAATATCTCATCGCCAACAATTGCCATTGAGCAATAGTCTGATTCCGGACTGCAAGCCTCCCACGAGCGTACGGTAGCGCCTGCGAGCGTATATACCCCGATCATCGTGGGGTGCAGGACATACAATTCATCACCTACACTCACCACGTCACGCACCACATCCGCAGTTGCGAAGCGGTGCTCCTCTGCGCCCTCGCGATTAAGGATGCGGATGCTCTTATCCGCTGCGGCATACAGTCTGTCGCCAGCCATCTCAAAGGCTGTTATGGGCTCCTCGACCTTGAAAGCGAAAATCTTACGGTAGGGTGAAGGCAGAGCCTCACCACGACGCACAACCGTCTGCTCACTCTGATCGCCATAGAACAGCTCTTCGGGTTTTGCCAGCATCTTGTAGAGATGATTGCCCGCAATACCCATAATGGATAATCCCGCTACTGTCGAGCCACCAACGCGGAAGAAATCCTTGCGTGATATTTTCTTATTCTCTCCCATATTATTTAATTTTTAAGCATACAACATTATGTGCATCGCGCACGATCAATCGTCCGTCGGCATATGCCATCGGACCCCAGGCATCTGCACCCTCGATAATGCGCTGTGAGCGTACGAAGGTCATAGAGTTGTTACCGATGCGATACTGATATAATTCGCCGTCATCCTTGAAGATGAACAGATTCTCATCAATTACGATGTAAGGGCCTAAGCCGAAACGCTCATCAGCACCTGAACTCCATACGGGGTTGTGCAGATCCGAGGGCGAGTAGCAAGCCAGCTTACCTCTGATGCTACCTCCATCCTTGGGCGCTACGGTGATAATCATACCGTTATAGAAAATAGGAGTCTGCTGCTCGCAAGAAAGGCCCTTGTCAGCCTTGTACTGGTCGAGCACGGTGGCTGACCAGCCGCCGGCATTGGACACCTGCAGGAGTGCACCTCCCGTACCGTAACCTGCTACCATCAGAATGCGATCCGACGACAGTCGTACGGGTGAGGGTGCCACCACCGAGGGCTGCCACTTATTGGTGTGCCAGAGCAGTGTGCCACGATCAGCCTTGTCGGCCGAAACGCCGCATACGCCACCGACACCTACATAGACATAAGTAGGCTTACCGCCCAGCGTCATAGGCATCACCGACGAGTGCGACATGGTAAATCCAACGGTATTGGGTGTCTGCCACACTATTTCGCCCGTCATACAATCTACGCCAATCATCAGTGTCTGCTCGCCTGCAGGCGCAAGTACAACCACGCCATCATCCACCACAGGACACTGACCAGTATACCAGAACGGCACCTCTGAAGAGAACTGTTTCTGCATATCCATCGTCCAGAGCATATCGCCCGACTCGGGGTCGCAGCACATCACGTGTCCCTGCGGACCAACCGTAATTACATATCCTTCGCCCACAACGGGAATGGTGCGCGAAAAACCGTGATTACGCTTTATGGGCACACGATACCACCTGCGCCACAACTCTTTACCCGTCTCGAGCGAGAAACAGCGCAAGGCATCAGAGTTTAGTTGCTCGTTGTAGTCGAGAACATACACACGGCCGTCGTAGATGACGGGAGCTGCATGACCCTCGCCCGTCTCGAAGCGCCACTGCTCCGCAAACTCACCCTCGATGAAGGCTGGCGCAGAGGTCTTGACAATGTTGGTACGATCCTCGCCTCTGAAACCTATCCAGCGGCCCTCTAACTCGGTCGAGAACTCCTCATCATAGCGCATGAAATATTCACCGATGACCACATCATCGGCCTTACGCTCCAAACCTTCGGGGCGATTGTCAGCACCAGGCAGGTGCAGATCGAAATCCTGCTTGGGAGTATGCAGATGCCACCCAACAAGGAGCACCACATAGACCAGTGCCGTTGCCGCAGCAACGTAGATTAATTTCTTCTCTTTCACTTTATAATCTGTCTTAATTTCTTCAATGCAATCAGTGTAAATACCATATTATACATCCGTTCGGAGTACCACAAACGGGCAAAATATAATCCGATGGGCTCTTCGCGATAAAACTTATCGGCCTGCCACATCTCATGCAGATAGTCAAAACCTCTTTCAATGGACTCCATATCTGGATTCTCAACCGATGCCAGGGCACTCAGAGCTCGCGAGGTGAGTGTAACTTTCGACCGCACGCCCTTGGCTCCGCCCCAACCGCCATCTTCGTTCTGTGCCGAGAGCAGATACTCTATACCCTTTGCAATCAGTGGTCGGGTAGCAGGATTTGACGAGTGGGTCAGATACTCTACAGCTGTTGCAGTACCATACACAGGCGAGAGCTCATTCTCAGCATCCTGATCACCAAACCAAAGCGGTATCCATGAGCCGTCGGCGGCTTGATGGCGCTCCATCCATGCGATCAGTCGCGAGATGCTTTTACGGCAACGGCGCTGCAGATCTTCGGGCAGCGAGGTCATCCATAGCTCCATGGCCAGAAGTGCATGAGCCGATATGTCGGCACTGCTGCGGTCGAACGGCAGTTTACCCCAGCCCTTGCAGAATGTGGGCATGCCTCCGTCGTTATTTTGCAGCGACATGAGCCACTCCACGCCACCACGCACCTCGTCGCAATATTTGCCACGCAAAAGCGTATGCAGTGCAACAAGCGCAGCCGACGTATCATCACCATCAGGTGCTGCACCCGACAAATCGCTCCATCCCCAGCCGCCTGCGGGAGCACCAGTGAAGTAGTGCTTCTGCTTAAAGGCGTTGTGGCGAATCGTTGAAGCGAGTAATTCACGCTCCTCTACGTCATCGCCCAGCGCACGCACGGCGGTAGCCGTAACCCAGGCCGCAAGGTCGGTATCGATAGGCCATGAGCCATCGGCGCGAACTGTATCAACAAGAAAGTCGGCGCATCGTTGCGTAACGGCATGATCGCGAAAACCTGCCTCGCTAAGACACATACTCACAAATGCCGTCAGCGGAGCTGCCTCCAGGAATCCACCATCCTCGGGCTGCAACGATGTAAGCACCCGCATACATTTGGGCACAAAGGCTTCGCGCAGAGGCGAAAATATCGTTTGTCGTCCGCGACGGAATCGCACGATACCTACCGCAATAAGAGCAGGTATGGCATAACTCACGACGGGTAGTTGCAGGAATCTAAAGAAACGTTGTGGCAGGATAGTGAGCTCAAAAGGAAATGGAGGAATACGGTTCCAATCCTTCACAATTCCCGCCAGAGCACACATAACCAATATGGGCACTGAGAAGGTCAGATCCTTGCCGTAGTAATCCAGTACGCCACGCACCAGATGCTCGTCGTCAATGCCGCCAAAGTGGTTCTTCAGATACTCCTCGGTTTGCTTCGGTGCTGCGCCAAGAGCATAGAGCGAAGTGTATGTAAGCAGCGTAGCAGTCATATTCGATGGGCTCTCCACCGAGTCGCCCCACGAGCCATCGCTCTGCATCGTGTGAAGCAGCCACTCCTTGCCACGCTCTATGTGATCGTTATATCGCTCGGCATCTATCTTATGCAGGGCGAATATCGACACAGAGGTCGATATGGCGCTCGACGAAAGGTTTCCACGCCACATCTGCCCCGGTCTGCGACTCGCTTTAAGGCGCGCCTGCACGTCAGCAATCATTATATCTATATCTTCTCTTCTCATAGTGTTCCTAATGCCAGTAATCCGTAAAACAAATATTCTACATCACTCTCATCATCCAACAGCGTGGCGGCAAAGCCTCCATCGTCGAGCCAGTGTCCCTCAATGAAATCAGTGGCCGAGTAACGCGGCTCGACTCCGTAGCAACGAAGCGCGAAGAGTGCCGTAGCCGTTGACAGCAAGTCGGGTAGTGGCGTATGCTGCTCGGCACACCAGCCACCATTTGATTTTTGCTCATTTCTGAGCCACTCAACATCCTGCATAGGCAAGCAATCCTTGCTCTGCCGCGCAACCATCAGCGCCGCAGCCGTAGCATTTGTCGATGGTTTTCCATTCCGTCTGTTAGCGTAGCCTCCGCCCTCGGTGCGGTATGGCGTCAGGCAGGCATGGGGTAGGGTGTTACCCGTATCTTCGCAAAGCGAGTAGAGTATAAATTGTGCGTAAGGCGACTCGGCATCTGAATTTGGCACAACCTCAAACGAGGATAGCGGCCTTATCGCTTTGCGCTTTATGTTTTTTAGCACGAACTCTATCTTGCTCTGCTCCCACTCATTTATCATTCGAGCGCGAACATACGCTGCATAGTGTACCAAATCAAGTTTCTCGCTATCAATACCATCGAGCCACTGGCGCGTAGCCTCGCAATTACGACTAATACCCAGGACGTGCGAGAGCAATAATCCAAACGAAGTATAGTAAATATCCTCCTTACCACTCCGATCCACAAACACACCGTTGGCGGTCATGCGCTCCTGAACAAATTGGCGCATCAAAGCCAACGCCTCGTTGCCAAGCGATGCTGTGGCACGTTGCAGAGTGCGAAGCATGAGTATGGATATCGTATCTCGCATGGTCTATTTCAATATTTTAGCAGTGAGTCGGTAGAGCAGGCTCTTTAACTCCGTATCGTCGATAGCCTCTAAAATATCCAACGCACGCTGATGATACTCCTCCGCCATCTCGCGTGTGCGCTCCACAGCCTCATCAAGCAGAGGGCGGAGAGGCTCACTGCGCAGCAGCGTCTTTATATCTTCCGCTTCGATCATCATTCTTACAATCTCCTCATCGGGGCACATCTCACACAGCAGAGCAAAGATCGAAGAGGGTCGCAGGGCGATAGGCTCATCCGAGTCGAAGTCCTCCACATCGTCACGCAACTGATATGCTATGCCGAGTGCCGACGAGTAAGCACGCAGCGGTGCCGCAAGTGCAGGGTTGCCGTTGGCGCACAGCAGAGCTAACAGCAGCGACACCTCAAAGGCAGGGGAGGTCTTCAATCGGAAAATATCCAACACCTCGTGCAGTGTTATAGCACGCGGCGAGGCACACCACTCCAACTCCATGCCCTGACCCTGACTCAGC
>JAFOXS010000065.1 GCA_017391665.1 Alistipes sp.
ACTACAGATGCGAGGGCCATAGCGCATACAAATAACTTTTTCATAGTCGAATAGGTTAAATTAATAATGTTGTTAATTAGTTTAGTTGTTATACTTTGTTGTATATTATTTCCTTTTTTGGAGGATTCCCTTCGCCACGCTACGCGCGTCGGGGAATGACGTTAGGAGTGTACATCTCTTTGAAAGAGACTACAGGCTCTCAATATGTTTGTTCAACTCGTCGAGGTTGTGCTTAGCATCGGCATTGCCCTTAGCTGCAGCCTTTGTCCATGCCTCGCGTGCCTTAGCCTGATCGCCCTTCGCCATGTAAGCGTAGCCCTGAGCGGCGAGGACACGTGCGTCCTCCTGGTTGCTCTTAGCGAGGACGGCCAAAGCCTCGTCGTACTTCTTGTCAGCGATGAGCTTAGCGGCCTGGTTAACAGCGGCGGCTACAACCTGAGGATAAGTCTTGGCGGCAACCTCCATAACGTGGTTATACTCGGCAGAACCCTTGGCATATGTGCCGGCAACCTGGTACAACTCGCCAACAGAGAGCTTGTTAGGATCAGAGTCAACCAATCGCTTAGCCTCCTCGATGTTGAAGTTACGAACGCTATACTCGATGCGGTAGTCGTTGCGACGCAAGCGAGGATACATCTCATTCATCAAACGCTGGTAGATGGTGGGAGGAACCAAAGCCTCAAGAGCTGCGTCCTTCTGATCCTGAGTCATGCTTGCATCAGCGATGATGTCGAGAACCTTATGCTGATCGAGCAGACGAGGTGTGTTGTCAACCTCGCGCTTCAAGCCTGCCCAGTCCTCACCCATACCGGTAGCGTGGATTGAGGTGCGAGCGATGCCAGTCTTAGCGGTAACGTAGTCGGCAAGTGAGTTAGCACGATTCTGCGACAGGATCTTATTGTGCTGCTCGGTACCCTCGGGAGATGCCCAACCCTCGATAGTGATTGAGGTGATGGTCAAATCGGCATCCTCCTTAACACGGTCGATCGAGTTGATGATCGATGCCAGCTCGGTGTTGTTGCTCTTATAGTTCTCGAGGATCTCGTAGCGGTCAACGCGGAAGTTGATATATGCTGAGTGAGACTCTGAACGCATCTTAACGGGCTCGGGATCGGGCTCAATGAACGAAATGAGATACTGGGGATTGTAGATCTCATGCATCACGCGACCCACGGGGTTAGCACCCAAAGCGATGGGAGTCTGATCGCAACCGCAGCTACCCTCCTTAACAACTACGGTAGAGCCACGCATCCAATCCTCGAAGGGAACGGTAGTGGTGTAGTCAACGCTCTGCTTCTGACCAGCCTTGCGCTCAGCGCGCTTAGCGATGCGGTCGGCGTAGAGAGGATTGCTCGTCACGGGCACCTCGCCATTGCGGCGGTAGTACATCCACGCGCGACGACCCATAATCTCAACTGAAGGAAGCTCCAGCGTGCGGCCGTTCTTCTCGATGGTGGGGGTGAGGATGAGTGTCTCATCAGCACCAACCTCGATATCCGAGATGTCGATATCCATGTCGAGGTTCAGGCGACCGTTGGCACGATCGGTGGTGAGGTTCTTCACCTCGCCGGTGCCATCGACAATCTGCTGCGAGAAGGCTGTGGTAGCCGTCAGCAATGCAGCAAGTGAACAAAGAATATAAATGTATCTTTTCATGACTCTCAGATTTTAGAACAAGTAAACTAAATTGATGGCGAGCTTTGTCAAGCCGTAGTAGATATGATCGTCGGTACCAACCAGCTTACCGCACTTGGGGCACTCGTACTTCTCGAAGTTGGTGTAAGCAGCACCCACGCCAATCTCTGCCTCGAGGTTCCAGTGCTTGCCGAGCATCCAGGCATAGCCATAGCCCACACCCGCACCTGCATACCAACCTTCGTAGCGGTGGTCGGCGAGCTGTGAGAGGTCTGAGCCGAGGAAGTTGGGCAGGCCGTCGATGTTACCGAAGTTGTACTGTCCACCCAGGAGGTGTGCCGCAAAGAAATGGCCACCAAACTTACGGCATGTCCAATAACGGAACTCAGGCTGAATGAGCCAGTGCTTCCACTTCATGTTGTCCTCGAACTGGAAGGGATTCCAGTTACCAGAGAGGTCGAAAGTCCACTTCTCTGCGAGCGCTGTCTCAAAACCGAGGTTGATCGTGGTCGTGGCGTCATATAGCAGGTTGCTCTTCAGAGCCCACTCCTGTGCCGAACTCTCCTTAGCGGAAAAGAGCGCGATAAAACTCAGAATTAATAATAGTTTCTTCATCTTACAACTTTATTACTCTTTTTGACATTTTCTTCAATAAAAGTTACTTTTTCAAGCGGTCGCAATCACTTTTTGATGCTGTTTTTAAACTTTTTTAATGCTGTATCGTAACTTTTTTAATGATTTTTGCCGTTTATGTGCTGTTTGCGATAACAAAATTAGTACTTTTTTCAATAAAACAAAAGTTTTTGTCAATAAAATTGAAAAAAATGTGAAAAAAGATGAAAAAAGTTAAACAATATTTAAATAAAATTAAACAAAAATACCCCCCCCCTGAAGAAATGTGCTGAAAATCAGCTAGATACGAAAAGGCCGACAAAATACGTGTCGGCCTTAATTATTTTCCCTCGCTAGAAATACTCAAATTTAAGACCGTGGCGTGATGCAATCGCCCCTCTGCGCGCGATACCTTATATTTATATATATAGGCTTTTTTGTGGCACATTTTCATAGTCGGCTTAATATCTCTTTCAAAGAGATGTACGCTCCTAACGTCATTCCCCGACGCGCGCAGCGTGGCGAAGGGAATCCTCCAAAAAAGGAAATAATATACAACAAAGTATAACAACTAAACTAATTAACAACATTATTAATTTAACCTATTCGACTATGAAAAAGTTATTTGTATGCGCTATGGCCCTCGCATCTGTAGT
>JAFOXS010000278.1 GCA_017391665.1 Alistipes sp.
ATATTACCATTCTCCAACATCCAGGTGTCGGCATCCACATCCCAGTAGCGAAGGCTCTCAACGGGAATCTCGATAGTAACCTGCTGAGTCTGACCAGCAGCAACGTTTACACGCTGGAAGGCCTTGAGCTCCTTCACGGGCCACTCAACCTTTGCATCCAGACGCTTAACATATACCTGTGCCACCTCGTCAGCTGCCATCTCTCCGTTGTTTGTAAGGTTGAACGTAAGCTTAATCACGTCGTTTGCACGATACTTAGCCTTATTGGCCTGCAAGTCAGAGTACTCGAAATCGACGTATGACAAGCCGTGACCGAAAGCGTACATCACGGGCACCTGCTTGGTGTCGAACCAACGGTAACCAACATACTGACCCTCAGTGTAGTGTGCATCGGGAGCAGGACGCTGACGACGACGCTGACCACCTGTGATATCGTCGCGGTGCGCAGCTGCAAATACGTCAGTACCTGCATCAACCTTCTGCGGGAAGTTACCCATAGCATATGCGGGCGAATCCTCCAGCTTCACGGGGAAGGTGAAAGGCAACTTACCAGAAGGAGCGATGTTACCATAGAGAATGTCAGCCAAAGCGTGACCACCCTCCAGACCGTTCCACCAGCCCTGAACGATAGCCTTTGAGTACTTCTCCAAAACCTGCAAGTCGCAAGGACCACCAGAGATGATTACGCTCACGATGTTGGGATTAACCGCAGCCAAAGCCTCTACGATCTGCTCCTGACCCAAAGGAAGCTTGATATCCTTACGGTCGCTACCCTCGGTCTCGATATACTTGTTTGTACCGCAGAAGAAGAGAACTACATCAGCATCCTTGGCAGCAGCTACGGCCTCAGCCAGCAGTGTTGCATCGGGAGCCTCATCGATAGCCATGGCAAACTCCTTGGGATCGGCATCACGCATCATGCGGGCAAACATACCAAGGAAGTTCTTGTATGCGGGCGTGTATGTAATCTCGAAGTTGTTGTTTGAACGGTTCTGCAAGCCCTGCAAAGGAGTAATCTCGTAGGGAGTCTTCACACCGGCACCCATACCACCTGCAGCAGTTGTAGCAACGGCATTGCGACCGATAACGGCAATCTTCTTAACCTTATCACTCTTCAAAGGCAGCACGCCACCCTCATTCTTCAGAAGCACAACCGACTTAGCCGCAACGTTATACGCAGTCTGACGGCTTGCGGGCTGTGAAGTCTGCACGGTGTTGGCCACATCCTCGGGGATAGGCTCAATGGCAAAGCGCAGACGCAGGATCTCACGCACGCGATCGTTTACGATCTCCTCCGAGAGACGACCTGCACGGATAGAGTCAATCAGAGGCTGACCCAGATAGTTATCACCCGTCATCTGCACGTTCAGACCACCCAGAGCTGCACCCATAGTGCTGTGAGTACCACCCCAATCCGATACGGTCATACCCTTGAAACCCCAGTCGCCACGCAGAATCTCGTTGTTGAGCACGAAGTTCTCGGTACCGTAGTAGCCATTTACCTTATTATAAGCGGGCATCACGGACATTGCACCACCCTTCACGACAGCATCCTCAAAGGGCTTGAGGTAGATCTCACGCATCGTACGCTCATCGACGATAACATTAACCGTACCACGGTTAGTCTCCTGATTATTCAGAGCATAGTGCTTAACGCAAGCTGCTGTACCTGCATCCTGCATACCCAGTGTGTACTGCACTGCGAGTGCTGCCGCAAGGATAGGATCCTCCGAAAAATACTCGTAGGTACGACCACCCACGGGCAGACGCTGGATGTTGATTGCAGGGCCCAACATAATATCCTTACCACGCAGACGAGCCTCCACACCGATACCATTACCGTAGTCGTAAGCCAGCTCGGGCGACCACGTAGCGGCCAGAGCCGAACCTGTGGGGAAGTAAGTTGCAGAGTCCAGTGACCAGCCCTTGGGACGGAATCCATCGGCAACCTCCTCACGCACACCGAAAGGACCATCGGCATACTTAATATCCTGAATACCAAGACGAGGCACACCCTCCGACGACATAATGGTCTTGCTGTGCATCATCTCTACCTTCTCTTCGAGCGTCATCTGAGCGATGATCTCGTTGATCTCCTTGTCGTGGATCGTCAGACGATCCTGCAATGACTGAGGCTGTGAGCATGAAAAGCCCAGAGCGCACGCAGCGACAAATAGAATTACGCGTTTCATAGTAGTTGATTGTAAGTTTATTAATGTGTGTAAATATATCAAAATATACATCCGCAAAATTACAAATAATAGTTAAATATGGTAACATTTTGACCACTAAAATCGACATTTTCGCACAAACAACTCTACTCGCCCCCATTTTTCGGGAAGATTTACCCCAAAGAGCAATATAAAAGAAGATTCTATGCGTTGCGGAGTGCCATTTTCCGCGAAAAAATACTAATTTTGTGCACAAAATATTTTTACCGGAAATAATTACACAAAAAATATGAATACCGAAAGCTTTATTTCGCAAATTGTAGCCTCATCGGTTGAGGCATTGTACGGAGCAGTTAACCCCGCACAGATCCAGATCCAAAAGACCCGCAAGGAGTTCGAGGGCGACTACACTCTCGTCACCTTCCCTCTTCTCAAGGCAAGCCGCAAGTCACCCGAGGCAACGGCTACCGAGATTGGCGAGCACATCGTTGCCAGCTGCGAGCAGATCAGCTCATTCAACGTAATCAAGGGTTTTTTGAACCTCTCTATCGCCCCCGCATTCTGGCTGGAGCGCTTTGCCGAGATGGCCGCTGACGAGAACTTTGGCATGGCTGCAGACTCTGGTCGCACAGTGATGGTTGAGTACTCATCACCCAACACCAACAAGCCCCTGCACCTGGGTCATATCCGCAACAACCTTCTGGGTTACTCCGTGGCACAAATTCTGAAGGCTAACGGTCACAACGTTATCAAGGTAAATCTGGTGAACGATCGAGGTATTCACATCTGCAAATCGATGCTCGCATGGAAGCTCTACGGCAATGGCGAGACTCCCGCTTCATCGGGCATGAAGGGCGACCACTTGGTAGGTAAGTACTATGTCGAGTTCGACAAGCACTACAAGGCTCAGATCAAGGAGCTCGTAGAGGGCGGCATGAGCGAGGATGAGGCAAAGAAGAGCGCCCCCATCATTCTTCAGGCACAGGAGATGCTGCGCAAGTGGGAGGCCAAGGACGAGGAGGTGTATGAGTTGTGGCAGACCATGAACGGCTGGGTTTACGATGGATTCGATGTGACATACAAGGCTTTGGGTGTAGATTTCGACAAGGTATATTACGAGTCACAGACCTACCTTTTGGGTAAGAGCCTTGTGCAGGATGGTCTGAACAAGGGCGTATTCTACCGCCGCGAGGATGGTTCGGTATGGATCAACCTGGAGGCCGACGGTCTGGACGAGAAGCTGTTGCTGCGTGGCGACGGCACATCGGTATATATGACACAGGATCTGGGTACTGCGCTGAGCCGCTTCGAGGAGAACAAACTCGACGACATGATCTATGTCGTTGGTAACGAGCAGAACTACCACTTCCAGGTATTGAAGCTGGTATTGAAGAAGTTGGGCTACGAGTGGAGCGACAACATCTACCACCTCTCTTACGGTATGGTTGAGCTTCCCGAGGGTAAGATGAAGTCACGTGAGGGTACCGTAGTTGATGCCGACGACCTGATTGCCGACATGGTTGATACTGCCCGCGAGATGTCATCAGAGTTGGGCAAGCTGGACGGCTGCTCGGAGGAGGAGGCTAACGCTATATGCACTATGGTAGGTCTTGGTGCGCTCAAGTACTTTATCCTCAAAGTTGACCCCAAGAAGACTATGTTGTTTGACCCCAAGGAGTCTATCGACTTCAACGGCAACACAGGTCCTTTTATTCAGTACACACATGCCCGCATCTGCTCAGTTCTGCGTAAGGCCGACGAGCAGGGTATCGACTATAAGTCACACGCAAACAGCGAGTTGCTTGCAGAGGAGGCCGAGATCATCAAGTCACTCTGCGATTTCCCCGCAGTAATCTCTTCGGCTGGCGACAACTTCTCGCCCTCGATCATTGCAGCCTACGCCTACGATCTGGCAAAGACCTTCAACGGCTACTACCACGACCACTCAATCCTGCGCGAGGAGAATGAGGAGAAGCGCCGTATGCGTCTGCAGTTGGCAGCCGAGGTGGCACGCACAATTCGCAAGGCAATGAAACTACTGGGCATCGATGTTCCCGAGCGCATGTAATTCAATATGCCAAACAAAAAAAAGCCTGCACAATCCAAGTGCAGGCTTTTTATTTTTCTATTTTATACTACGCAAACGTATAATCCTCAATATTACGCAATCCAAGCAGCAGATCGCGTGTAGCCATACGGCGCTTGCCGGCAACCTGCAGCTCGTGAATCTCCACCCAGCCGTCGGCACATGCCACCTTCAGGCTACCCTTGCCATCCGAGTACACCGCACCTGCGCTCTGGCTATGCTGCGCCGCAGCGAATGTCGCACGGAAAATCTTGGCTGAGCCCTGCTCCTTGCCTTCAATAAACATAGGTGTCCACGCAGCAGGATATGGCGACAGACCGCGTACAAAGTTCACTATGCGGCGACCCTCCCACGACCAGTCGATGCGACAATCCTCCTTGAAGATTTTTGGTGCAGGCTTCAGCGTTGACTCGTCGATATGCATCTGCTCAGTAGCGGTATAGTCGCCTGCAGCAATACGCTCAACCGTATCAACCACCAGATCGCAACCGCTCACCATCAGCTTATCATACATCGTGCCCACGGTGTCATCCTCGCCGATAGGCATCTCCATCTGACCGATAATAGCACCCTTATCTATCTCATGATTGAGCAAAAAGGTGGTAATACCTGTCTTCTGCTCGCCATTGATCACAGCCCAGTTAATAGGCGCTGCACCACGATACTGGGGCAGCAGCGACGCATGCAGGTTGAAGGTTCCATATTTTGGCATTGCCCAGATAATCTCGGGCAACATACGGAACGCAATGACAATACCCAGATCGGGTTGCAACTCGCGCATAGCCTCCACAAAGGCCTCATCGCGCAGACGCTCAGGCTGTAGGATCGGCAGACGCAACTCCTTGGCTGCCAGCTTAACATCGCTCTCGTGCAACTTCTGACCACGTCCTGCGGGCTTATCGGGTGTTGTAACCACCGCCACAATGTTATACCCCTCATCCACCAGGCGACGCAACGACGCCACGGCGAACTCGGGAGTACCCATAAATACTATTCTTAAATCTTTTCCTGTCATTACACTGTTTTTTTCTTTAATCTGCGCTCACGCAATTTATTAACTGCCGACTGCACCACGCGCCACGCCGCCGACTGCGCTATGAATCGACGCACGGGGCCTACAACGGGCTCTATCTTTGCCTTGAATTGCTGGTACTTAATCCAATACCAATCCGTATCAAGCAGCGACGAGTCATTCGTAGCCTTGATAAGCAGATAGATGGCTATGGGTGAGAGCACTATGGAGGATATCCACATACCCATCACGGCACTCCACTGCCCCTCGACCGAAGCCTTCTCGCCCGTAAGCATGATGATA
>JAFOXS010000118.1 GCA_017391665.1 Alistipes sp.
GCATCGACCTGTGGACTATGGTGCGACGACAGAAAGCTTTGCAGGTAAATACCCTGTCGCCCCGTCGCATAATTGAGGGTTCGCTCTACGCCTCACGACGAGGTGCTATGCTATCGCTCCTCACACTCGCATTCGGAGTGTTTATTACATTTGTTGTGGGACTGAACCGTCGTTCGTTCGATAACGGTGCGGAGCTCTCGGCCGCCACGGGTGGTTACGATCTGTGGTGCGAGACGTCGGTTGCCATGCAGCACGATCCTTCGACCGAGGCGGGTCGCAAGGAGTTGGGTATTGCATCACAATGGAGTGGCGACGCCCTTGCGCTGAAGCGCTATGGTGCTGATGATGCAAGCTGCATGAATCTGAATAAAATCTCGCTGCCCTCGGTGCTTGGCGTGAATGCAGATGCTTTGGAGCAGGCACAGTTTGAAGTTGGCGACAACATCTTCAATGCCGACCGTCGAGAACTATTCCACCTAATAAGAAAACCTCTTGACGAGGATACCTATCCCGCAATTGTGGATGCTACGGTGCTGATGTGGAGCTTGGGCAAGCAGCTGGGCGATACGCTGCACTACTCTACTCACGATGGACGAGCATTGCGGATTATCCCCGTTGCCACATTCACGGGCAGCATATTCCATGGTAATATACTTATTGACTCCGAGCTTTTTGACAAGGCATGGCCTGAGAATAATGGTTGTAACATATTTCTTGTGCGGAGCAGTGAGTCCAACGATATGAAGCAATATCTGCAACAAAGCCTCTACGAATATGGCATCAGAGTAACGCCAACACATGAGCGACTGGAGACAATCAACGAGGTGACGGATACATATCTCAGCATATTCATGACGCTGGGCAGCATCGGTCTTTTGCTGGGACTTCTGAGCTTTGCCATCGTCGTGCGCAAGAATCTCACACGCTCGGCAGAGGATATACGCTACTACCGTCTGTTGGGCTTCCCGACAAGGCGCATAGCCTCAATTCTATACGAGGAAAATATATTCATCCCTCGCATAGCCATCCTGTCGGGAGTTGTGGGTGCAATGATCGGTATAGGCCGAGGATGGAGTGCCGTAGGTGTGTGGATATGGATTGGTGGTGTGGCGGTGGTTGCTGCTATGCTTATTTTGGTGCGACTGTTTGTTCGTCTGCAGATCGAACAGGTGCTTGCCTCACATGATATAACGAAAACTTACTAACATAAAAACTATGAAACGAATCATTCTTTTATCAATTGCTACGCTGAGTTTATACTCGGCATCGGCTCAGATTGCACACGATGGCTGGCGTGGTCCGAATCGTACGGGTATATATGCCGAGACAGGGTTGTTGAAACAGTGGCCCGAGGCGGGTCCTGCGCTATTGTGGGAATCGCTCGAAGCCGGCAAAGGCTATTCGAGTCCTGTTGTTGCGGGCGACCGTGTATATATCACGGGCATGAGCGACGACCAGTCGATGGAGATATTTACAGCCTATACACTCGATGGCAAGAAGTTATACTCTGTACCCTACAGCAAGCCCTGGGATGGTCAATATCCCGAGACGCGCACAACGCCAACAATCGACAATGGCAAGGCCTATCTGATCAGCGGTGCGGGACAGATTGTCTGCATCAATACTCTCGACGGCAAGATCCTATGGAGTGTCGATGGTGCAAAGCAATTTGCGCGCAAAACGGGTAACTGGGGTACATCGGAGTGCGCTTTGGTATTCGACAACAAGGTGATTTACACCCCGGGTGGCGACCTTACTACTATGGTTGCACTGGACAAGAATACGGGCAAGGAGATATGGCGCAGTGGCGCATTGGGCGATCCCTCGACCTACCTCTCGCCGCTGCTCATCGAGTATAAGGGTCGTCGTCAGATTGTGGGTGCTACGGCAAACAATATGATTGGCGTGAACCCCGACACGGGTAAGATTGAGTGGCAATACACCATCAAGCCCAAGACCGAGGCATCGTGGGCAAACATTGCACCCAATACCCCGCTGTTCAAGGATGGCAAGCTCTTCTATAGCCACGGCTACGATATATTTTCATTCATGTTGCAGATTGCCGACGATATGCAGAGCGTAAAGCTCGTTTGGCACAATGGCGATATGGATACGCAGCATGGTGGATATGTTCTTATCGACGATACGATTTACGGCACTAACCACGACCGTGTAAGCTCGGCATGGTGTGCGCTGGATTGGCAGACGGGCAAGACTCTCTATGCTGATGCGTGGGCAAACAAGAGCGCAGGCGTGGTGATCTCGGCCGATGGCATGCTCTATTGTTACAGCGAGCGTACGGGTGCGGTGGCGTTGGTGCGTCCGTCAAGAGAGAAGTTTGAGGTGGTATCGCAGTTCCGCATTACAAAGGGCTCGGGTCCTCACTGGGCACACCCTGTAATCAAGGATGGAGTGATGTATCTGCGTCATGGCGAAGCATTGATGGCATATAAGATTAAATAAACAAATAACAGGTATTAGATGAAAAGAGAGCGTTTATACAGAGTGGCAATCCTTGCCATTGCATGTTTTATGACTGCAAGTGTATCCGCACAGGTTACACCCTATGGTTGGCGAGGTCCCGAGCGTAATGGTATTTACCCTGAGACAGGGCTTTTGAAGCAGTGGCCGCAGGCTGGTCCTGAGAAATTATGGGAGGTGCTCGATGCCGGAAAGGGTTATTCGAGTCCCGTCGTTGTTGGCGATAAGTTGTATGTTACGGGCATGAATGAGGATCAGACCAAGGAGACCTTCTCGGCATATACCCTCGATGGCAAGCAGATATATACCGTAGCCTATGGTACGCCCTGGGATCAGACCTACCCTGAGACCCGTACTACACCTGCCATTACGGATGGTAAGGCATATGTTATCAGCGGTTCTGGCGAGATTGTATGTCTTTCAACGGCCGATGGTAAGGAGTTGTGGCGTGTTGATGGAGGCAAGGTCTATTCTCGCAAGACTGGTAACTGGGGTACATCGGAGTGTCCGCTTGTATTCGATAATAAGGTGATTTTTACTCCTGCGGGCGATGTGACAACTATGGTTGCGCTGGATAAGAACACAGGTAAGGAGATCTGGCGTACCAAGGCGTGGGGCGACACAGGCGCATACGTTTCGCCTATGCTTATCACATATAAGGGCAAGCGCCAGATTATAGGCTCTACGGCGGTGCATATCTTTGGTGTGAATCCCGACACAGGCGATGTGGAGTGGGAGTTCGCTGATTGGGGTAATGCTCGCAACGCTACGGGCTGGGCAAGCATTGCGCCCAATACTCCTCTGTTCAAGGATGGCAAGATCTTCTTTGGTCACGGCTACGACATCAACTCATATATGTTGCAGCTCGCTGACGATTTGAAGAGCGTGAAGTTGTTGTGGAAGAACGATACTCTGGACACACATCATGGCGGTTATGTTGAACTCAATGGAGTAATCTATGGCTCTAACTGGCTTAACAATGGTCAGGGTACATGGGTTGGCGTAGATTGGAATACGGGCGAAAGCCTCCTTGACCACAACTGGGAGAATAAGGGCAAGGGCTCAATCATCGCTGCCGATGGTATGCTCTATTGCTACAACGAGCGTACGGGTGCTGTGGCATTGGTTAAGCCTGCACGCGATAAGTTTGAGGTGGTGTCACAGTTCCGCATTACAAAGGGTTCGGGTCCTCACTGGGCACACCCCGTAATTGTTAATGGCGTGATGTATCTGCGTCATGGCGAGGCGCTTATGGCATACAAGGTAAAGTAAACCTTTCGTGATAAATAAGAGAGGCTACTCCCAACGGGAATAGCCTCTTTTTTATTTTGTGGAGTCATATTATAACTCAAATCCACATTCGCGGTACATCTGCTTGCAAGCCTCAATTGTCAGACCATGTGAACCTGTAGTCTCGCTCTTGGTGTCACGGGGATTGGAGCCTGTCTCGGCATAGATGGCATTGGCACCCGATGTGATGCCCAACTTGTTGGGCTCGTGAACGCCGATGCTTGTGATTTCGGGGCTGTGGATGGCAGCCATCGTTACCACGCCGGTAATCTGCGCAAGACGCAACTCTGAGATAACACCCAGGTGTGCCAGCGAAGAGTGAGGCACAAAGACGCGTCGCATAGCTCCGTGTTGGAAACACTCGTACTCGACACCCTTCAGGATCTGCTCGGCCATCTGCTCGGGTGTATGCTCCGGACCGATAGGCTCGCAGCAGTAATAGAGGTCAAGGCCCGATTTCTTGATATTCTCGATGGTGGCAAAGCGCTGCTCCTTGGTAAAGATTGTGTCGGTGCCCTCGCCCAGACGCCATACGTGGTACGATCCGTCGGCACCAGCCATCTTCAACTCCTCGGCCTGCGAGAGTGAGAAGTCGCCCATGTTGATCATGATCTGCGTAGATGCGGGGATACGCTCGCGTACCTTGCTGATTACCTGCAGTGTGCGCTCGAATGATGTATTATGCAAAACCATAAGAGCCAGGGCATTCAGTTCGCCCGATGAGCAAAAGTTGTCGGCTTTCTGCATAAGCTCCTCATCGCTTAATGAATGGGGCGTGAAGGTAGTAAACTCGTCAGAGAATGAGCAGAAGCGACAACGACCGCCACAGGGAGCCACCTCGACTCCGATCTGTCCGAAGATAAGGCCTTTGTTGCCGAATTTCTCGCGCGAGAGACGATCCGCTACGCCACGTGTGATAGCAGCCTCGAGCGAAGTCTCGGGGAACGAGAGCAGGAATTCACACTCCTGCTGAGTGTAGAGATGACCCTCTTCGATACGATTGATAAGATGTAAAAAATCTGTATTTACTCTCATATTTTTGTCTTGAATTAATTCAAAGTTTAAGTTATATGGCAAAATTAATAAATCTACGCAAACCACAATATGTTTATGCACAAAAACGAAAAAAAAGCCCCAGAATGTGAAAAAAAAGGTTTGTGTGGGGACTGAAGCAGAAATATTTGGGACTCGAACGGCGCAGCCTAATAGGAAATTATGGACTTGACCGAAAATTAAGGGGACTCGAACGGCGCAGCCGAAACGAGGATACCTTTGAAAATAAATATCATTTATCCTCGTAACCCCTATCTTAAGTGAGCAGTGCCCGACGCTGAGCAATAGCAGTAGCCTTTGGCTGATATTTTTTTGTGTTGGGCGTGGGAGTTTACTCACATAAGCTACAACACAAAAAAAGACGATTCTTTCGAAGAATCGCCTGCTATTGCTTGCGCAAATACGCACAAAAAAAGACGACCCTCGAAAGAGTCGTCTAAC
>JAFOXS010000058.1 GCA_017391665.1 Alistipes sp.
CGCGTCAAGGAGTATATGGAGCAGGCCGTGGCCGATGCCCGCGAAAAGGGATTTGTGGTGACCGCCTTCGGACGTCGTCGCACGCTGCGCGACATAGACTCACGCAATGCCGTGGCACGTGGCGTGGCCGAGCGCAACGCCATCAACGCCCCCATTCAGGGCAGTGCTGCCGATATTATGAAACTTGCCATGATTGAGATCCGCCGCCGCTTCCGTGAGGAGGGCATCCGCTCGCAGATGATTCTGCAGGTGCATGACGAGGTTATCGTCGATATGCTGCGTGAGGAGAGCGACAAGGTCATCAGCATCGTGCGCGAGGCTATGGAGGGTGTGGTGCAGCTGCGTGTGCCGCTCATCTCCGATACGGGCACGGGACAAAATTGGCTAGAGGCACATTAAGAAATAAGGCTGTTCAACAGAGTTGAGCAGCCTTTTTCATTTCTGGGCATAAAAAATCCCACCCAAATGGGCAGGAGCGATATATAAGATCCCCTCTGGGGATGAATGTCCAAAAAAAAATGAGGTTCTCGGGAGGTATTCGACTCGGGACGAGCACCGTCCTCCGTCTTAGTGAAATGTGCGCCACAGAAACGCTCCATCTTATTCACAACCTGCCGATATCCTCTACCAACCTAAAACTACTAACCTAAATGAACCTTAAAACTTCGAGTGCAAAGGTAAGGCGAAAAAGAATACCGTGCAAGAGTTTTTCAAAAAATTTTGTAATTTATTAATAAAATTTAACATCTGCTTAACATTGGCCGCCCATCGTGAGCAAAAAAAGCCAATTTTTCCTCTAAAATCGCCTCGGGTTTGGCCTCATCATAGCAAAAAAACAGGGTGCAGAGATCGCTGCACCCTTATTTTTATATTGTTTATGCGATTTAATCCATCACAAAACTCCTTACTGCATCGGCCACACGTTCGCCATCCAGCGCCGCCGACACGATACCTCCCGCATAGCCTGCGCCCTCACCCGCGGGGAAGAGTCCCTTGAGTTCGGGGTGCATCAGAGTCTCGCTGTCGCGCGGAATACGTACGGGAGTAGATGTACGCGACTCCACGCCCACGACAATGGCGTTGGGCGTCACGTATCCACGCATCTTTCGGTCGAATGAGGCGATACCCTTACGCAGTGCCGAGGACATAAATTCAGGCATCCACTGATCAAGACGTGACGACTTCAGTCCGGGGATGTATGATGTGCGGGGCAGCGATGTTGAGGCTCTGCCCGCCACAAAGTCCGAAACGCGCTGTGCTGGTGCCACCTGCCGCTCGCCTCCGTTGAGACGTGCCGCCTCCTCCAGCTGCTGTTGGAAGACCAGACCCGCCAATGCGCCGTGCTTCTCCATAAGAAATGCGTAATCCTCGGGGCGCACCTCGGTCACAAGACCCGAATTTGCCCACTGCGAGTTACGACCGCTGGGCGACATGCCATTTACGACCGACTGCGCGGCATCGGTCATCGCCGGCACGATAAATCCGCCCGGACACATGCAGAATGAATATACGCCACGGCCCTCGATCTGATTCACGAGCGAGTAGGATGCCGCTGGCAGATACTCATCACGCTCGGGCGAGTGGTATTGTATTGAGTCAATTAATCGTTGCGGATGCTCGATGCGCACTCCCATCGCAAAGCCCTTCGCCTCGAGGCGCACGCCATCGCGGTGCAGAGTCTTGTATATATCCTTTGCCGAGTGACCCGTAGCCAGCACCACGGCAGCACCCTCGATAAGATGATCGCCTACCCATACGCCCTTTATGCGGCTGCGTAGATGATCCACCTCAAAGCCTGTAACCTTCGACGAGAAGTGTATCTCGCCGCCCGACTTTGTGATCGTGTTGCATATGTTGCTGATGATGCGCGGCAGACGGTCGGTACCGATGTGGGGGTGTGCCTCGTAGAGAATCTCGGGCGTAGCACCGTGGAATACAAGCGTCTGCAGAGCCTTGTTGTAGTCGCCACGTTTCTTGCTGCGGGTGAAGAGCTTACCGTCGGAGAATGTACCCGCGCCACCAGCACCAAAGGCGTAGTTCGAGTCGGGATCGATCTCCAGATTACGGTTAATGAGCGCAATATCGCGCTTGCGCGGCAGCACCTCCTTGCCTCGCTCCAGAAGGATGGGCTTCAGTCCAAGCTCGATGAGTCTTAGCGACGCAAACAATCCCGCAGGACCCGATCCCACGACGATGACCTCGGTGGAGTTGCTCACATCGGGGTAGTCGAAGTGCAGGGGAGCAGGCTGAGGCTCCTGATCGACAAATATTTCGAGCGTAAGATTCACCTTCACGGGCGAGCGCCGAGCGTCAATCGAGCGTTTCACTACACGCACCAGAGCCACATCCTCGCGGCGTATGCCCATCTGTCGGGCAGCCATCGAGGTGTAGAACTCGGCATCGGCCGAGAGTCGCGGCGGTAGTTGTAAGGTGATACTCTTGGGCATAAAAGTAAGGTTAAACGTGACTATTATTACAAAGGTAACATTTTTTTAGTTACCAATCATAGATTCCCCACAAAAGTTATATTTCCTCGCTTTTTTGTCGTAGTGTGCCAAATCATCTAATTACCCATACTCGACCGGCGGCAGAAGCCGAGAGCAGACCGAAAGGTAAAGAGGTGGCACGCAACAAAGTTGAATGCTTTGGGGCGATAGGCAAAGGAGAATGTATTCACATTTTGCCTATTGACACAAGGCACAAATTGCGTAGCAATGTGACACCGAATATATCCGCAGACAACTCTGCCGAGGCGCATCACGCCGAACGAGTCCCTTTATCCGCACAAAAAAAGCGACTGCCTAAATTAGCATAAGATTTATAGCCTCCCTTTTCTAAAGGGAGGTTTGGAGGGAATGTAAATATCGGTGCGGGCACCGCACAAAAAAAAGAGAAGACCGATGATCTTCTCTTTTTTGAAGTGCGGATAAAGGGACTCGAACCCCCACGCCTCTCGGCATCAGATCCTAAGTCTGACGTGGCTACCAATTACACCATATCCGCATCATAGGCGCGTGTGGCAGGCAAAATCCCTGCTATTGCTTTGTAACGCTTGACAAAGGTAATAAAATAATCCCGATTATGTGGTAAAAAATCAAATAATTATCATTTTTTCAGCTCTTTTTACAAGCCACGCGGAAAAATGTTGTTCGCACCACAAAAAAAAGTGAGGTTGCCTGTATCTGATACGCAGCAACCTCATTCCCTTTCATTCGATAATCTTTTGGCTAAAGAGTTCGCGAAGGTAACAATCCATGTAGAACAGATCCGCCTCTTCGCATATCACCTGACTCATGAAGAGCCTATCCTCCTCTGCGATTATCTCGGTTTGTAATTTGTCGTCGAAATCTTCCATAGGCACTTCCGTTTGACTAATTAACGCAGCCTATGGTGGATTTATTGTGCTAAAAATCCTCTTTTTTGCCGATTTTTTCGTCTTTATACGTTTTTTTTCGCTTTTAGTTCAGGATTACGTTGTTCTCCTTGATCATCTTGCGCAGGTTGATCAGCGCATAGCGCATACGTCCCAGCGCGGTGTTGATGCTCACCTCGGTCTGGTCGGCAATCTCCTGGAAGCTCATGCCGGCATAGTAGCGCATCATAACCACCTCCCTCTGCTCCTCGGGTAGGCTGTCGATCATGCGACGCACGTCGGCCTCGATCTGCTCGCTGATCATGCGATCCTCGACGTTGCGCTCGGCAAAGCGCAGCGTGCCCAGCACATTGTAGCCTGCATCCGATTCGCTCACGGTACGCTGGCTCTTCTGCGAGCGGAAATAGTCTATAACCTGATTGTGCGCAATGCGCAATACCCATGACAGAAACTTACCCGTATCAGCATAGCGTCCCTCGTCGATGACGCGGACTGCTTTAATCAATGTCTCCTGGAGGATATCATCAGCCACGTCGTGATCCTTGACCATCATACGAATGTAGTCACGAACCCTCTTCGAGTGTCTGTCGATAAGTTGTGATATGGCACTACGATCGCCTGAAAGATAGCGATTAAGCAATACTTGATCGCTTAACAACTGTGTGTTCATACTCTCCTAATTTTAAATGTGTTCAAAGAGTAGAAATTTCTTCAATAGGCAAACGTGTTTTAAGAGTTAAAAATTTATTTTTGTGAGTGCAAGATATGTAAATTTCTCGAAACTCGCAAATTTTTCTTCAAAATTTCATCTATTTGACCCTTCGCTTGGGGCAAAATGTATCAAAAAGTGTACCATTTTTACACTTTTTGCCTGCTCTGCAATTTTAGAACTGGAAGTAGATGAAGGGCTGAATCGAGCTCGATTTTATCTGCATCACACACCATGCCACCACCACGAGCATTGCCACCTGCCACCAGAACGATGCGTTGCCCACCTTGCGCTGCAGGTCGCTGTCGATCTGCGCAGGCATAAAGTGCATGAAGTATCCCAGCACGATCAGAGCCAGCACCTCCTTGTATCCGAGAATAAACTGCGGGATGATCGAGGTGTTGAACGAGTGTAGGATCTGGTAGAGCATCAAATAGACGGTCTGCATATCCTCGGCGCGGAAGAGCAGCCAGCCCAGGCAGACGATGTGGAACGTAAGGATTATGCCAAGCAGGCGCGATATGGGGTTCATATCCCTGCCATTGGCTTTTGCCCAGGGCACTATCGAGAGCCATATCTTATGCAGTGCCAGTGCCACGCCGTGCAGTGCGCCCCACAGCACAAAGCGAATGGCCGCACCGTGCCACAAACCACCCAGAACCATTGTGATTATTAGGTTGAGGTATGTACGCAGCGTGCCACGACGGTTACCGCCGAGCGAGATGTAGAGGTAGTCGCGCAGCCACGACGATAGCGATATGTGCCAGCGGCGCCAGAACTCGGTGATGGTAGCCGACTTGTAGGGTGCATCGAAGTTTTTGGGGAACTGAAAGCCCAGCAGCAGGGCAATACCTATGGCCATGTCGGAGTAACCCGAGAAGTCGCAGTATATCTGCAGCGCATAGCCGTAGATACCCATCAGACACTCGAAGCCTGAGTAGAGTGCTGGCTCATCGAAGATGCGATCGACGAAGTTGAGCGATATGTAATCCGAGATTATGGCCTTCTTGATAAGACCGATGATAATGAAGGCTATGCCTCGGCCGAACATCTCGCGTGTGACCACGAGCGGGCGACGTATCTGCGGAATGAAATCCTTGGCTCGCACGATGGGACCCGCCACAAGTTGCGGGAAGAACGAGAGGTAGAAGAGGTAGTCGATCCAGCGATTCAGGGGCTTGATCTGTCCACGATAGATGTCGATGGTGTAGCTCATCGACTGGAATACGAAGAACGATATACCCACGGGCAGGAATATATTCTTGAAGTCGAGGAATCCTGCCCCCACCAGGCCATTGGCAATTTCGATAAAGAAGTTGGTGTACTTGAAGTATGCCAGCATGCCGAGGTTGATGATGGCCGAAAGCGCTACCAGTTGCTTGCGTGCCACCTGATCCTTCGAGGCGGCTATGGCGAAGCCTATCCAGTAGTCGCTCACCGAGGCAAACAACAGCAGCAGGAAGTACATTCCGCTCGACTTGTAATAAAAGTAGAGCGAGAAGGCAATGACGTAGAGTATGCGCAGCGTTGTGGTGCGACGCATCAGAAGATACAACGTCATAAAGCCCACAAACAGAAACAGGAACAGACCGCTGTTGAATATGAGCGGTGCCGAGCCGTCGTACATGAGCAGGTCACGCGCTCGGCCGAGGAGTTCTTCTATTTCAATGGGTAGTTGCATCTCTACAATTCTATGGTAATCAGTGTGTCGATAGTAAGTTCGGGCTCCGTGATCTCGAGCTCTCGCTCGGGCAGTACGGGCTGCGCATCCTCCATCCTCTGACGCAACGTGCGACTGCGGTTCTGCGCTCCCTGCAGCAGGCCGTAATATAGCTGGCGTGCAATCTCACGGCCACCGGCATAGTTGATGTGGGTATAGTCCTTGCCGGCCCAGCCATTCTCCACAAAGCGGGTCATGCCACCCATACGCTGCATAGCCTCGTAGGTGTTCCAGAACGATGCGCCGCACTTCTCGGCCGCCTCGCGCTGTGAGGCCGTCAGATCCACTGCCGACGACATGGGCACGATGCCCTGCTCGCCACGTTGTGAGCGGTCGCTAACGCCCATAACGAGGATTGCCGCCCCGGGGAAGCAGCTCTCCGCATAGCGGATCATCTTCTCGACCTGCTCGCCGTAGAGCGAGTAGTTGTGTCTGTCGGCCTGCATGATGTTCAGTCCATATTGCAGAATCACCAGATCGTATGCTCGCATCGTATGTATCTGTGCATTTACGGCCGCCGATGACCAGAACATCGCCTGACCGTTGTTGCTGCGAATCGAGAAGTTATCCACAGCCACACCCTCCTTCGAGTCGAAGTCGGCACCTATGCCCGTGAAACCCGCCTCGCCGCTCAGTATCTTCATCTCGAGCGAGGAGATGCGCTCCTCCTCCACAACAATCTGGCGCACCACGTCGTCAGCCTCGAACTCGAAGATGCGCTCCTCGCCATCGTTCAGCTTAACTGATATGCTTGCCGCCTCACGGCAGATGAAGAGCAGTCGTGCACGTGAGCACTCCTCCAGATGACGTCGCTTTGACGACATCTCCCAGCGTGTCGATGCGCCCGCCGCAGGGCGTGCCACCCATCCCGATACGAAGAAGTCGCCAACGTATGGTTCGGGCACCGATTTGCGCTGCATTATGTTGTAGGGTGTCCAGCCCTTCGATGTGGTCTTGATGGTCTGGCGGAAGCCCGTGAAGGGCGATGCGAAGGGGACAAAGCCAACGCCACCACCAGTAAATGTATCCTGCAGAAGCTCACGCAGATCGGCTGTCAGGATGTCGCCCTCGACAAACGAGTCGCCCATAAATGCCACTCGCACAGGCTCCTGACCTACCAGCAGTTTTTCGTAGAAGCGGTTGAGCGGAGTGTCGAAGTCGTCACCACGGAACTCCTCCACGCTGGTGATGAGTCCATCCTCGGGAAGGATGTCCGAGTAGTCGGCCGTGAGTATCGCCTCCAGCGGTAGGGGTGCGCTCTCGGCTACATCGCCTCCTGTAGGCTGCTCGTCGAAGATACCCTCCCACGATGCCGACGTAGCCTCGCCCGTGGGCGAAGCCGTAGCCGTGGTGCGTGCCACGGTCTGTGCCACCTGCTCCAGATCGACCTCAAACTCCTCCACGTCGATCTCGGGCGCAGCCTCAGCCAGTGCCTCGGCAGCGGGGGTGTTGTTCTCCATTGTTATCAGATCGGAGATGATGCTTGCACGGCGTAACGACACACCGCCCACGCTGATGGGCGGAATGAAGCTTACGACTATAAGCACTGCTAATGTGGCCAGAGCTACAAGCCAGCCACGCGAGGTGAAATCATCCTGGGGGTTAGTCATTTCTGCGCGATATGAGCGAGACGTAGTAAAGCACCGTTGCGATGGCGCTCAGTGCCGCAACAAGATATGTGCGTGC
>JAFOXS010000048.1 GCA_017391665.1 Alistipes sp.
CTCATACTGTGCAGCAAAGATACCCTGAATAGCACCCATCAGCGTACCACGCTCACCAGTAAGGTCAGAGTAAACCTCACGCTTGAAAGTAGTCTCAAACAGGTAACCAGAACCTACGCCGATACCCAGAGCGATTACGCGGTCCCACGCCTTGCCTGTAGCATCCTGGAAGATAGCGTAACTTGAGTTCAAGCCACGACCCTGCAAGAACATACGACGGAGTGATGTACCTGAACCCTTGGGAGCAACCAGGATTACATCTACGTCAGCGGGAGGAACGATGCCTGTGCGCTCCTTATAGGTGATGCCGAAGCCGTGTGAGAAGTAGAGAGCTTTACCTGCGGTGAGGTGCTTCTTAACGGTGGGCCAAACTGAGATCTGACCAGCGTCAGAGAGCAGATACTCGATGATAGTAGCCTTCTGGCATGCCTCCTCAATATCGAAGAGGTTCTCGCCCGGTACCCAGCCGTCAGCTACGGCCTTCTCCCAGCTCTTTGAATCCTTACGCTGACCTACGATCACGTTGAAACCGTTGTCACGCAGGTTGAGTGACTGACCGGGACCCTGTACGCCATAACCGATAACTGCGATAGTCTCATCCTTCAATGTCTCCAAGGCCTTTGACAAGGGATACTCTTCACGTGTTACGACGTTCTCTACAACGCCACCAAAATTCATCTGTGCCATAATTGTAAATTTTTATAGTTTAATATTTTATTAGTTTCTATTTGGTCTTTATTCGTTTTCTTATTTGTTTTCTTCCTGCATCATGCGCTGATACTTTGCGTTCACATACTTCAGGTACTCGTCAAGCAACTCGCGGCGCGACTTGATGATTGCCACCTGTCCCGAGCATACAAACTGATATATGCCGTGCGGTGCAAGCATCTTGTACAGCTCGTCGATCTCCTCCTTGTGGCCTGTCTTCTCCAGGACGATGTAATCGTCGTGAATCTCCAGGATGCGGACATTGTGACGTCGCACCATATCCTCCACGTTGCGGCTGCGCTTCACCTTGTAGAGTGCCAGCTGCTGGAGCACCACCTCGTTGGGGGTGTAGCAGAATACCTTCAGCACATCCACCTTCTTCTCGATCTGCTTCACCAGGTTGGCCACACGCTCAGGGTCGTTCTTCACCATGATCGTATATTTGTGGATGCCTTCGATGGCCGAGGGCGAGGCTGCGATAGACTCAATGTTTACGTTGCGGTGGGTAAATACGGTTGTCACCTGACTCAAGATACCCACTTTGTTCTCCGAAAAAATGGTTATGATAAATTCTCTATCCATCTCAATTCCTGTTTAGCGGTTACTCAAGTCGTATATCGTGTACGGGTGCGCCTGCGGGCACCATCGGGAATACATTCTCCTCGCGCTGAACGCGGCACTCAAGAAGGAAGGCTCCCTCGGTGGAGTGCATCTCGCGTACGGCGTCATCCAGATCCTCGTGTCGCTCCACTAGTCGGTAGGCTATGTGGTTTGCCTTGGCGAGAAGCTCGAAGTCGGGATTTGTCAGCTCGGTGAAGGAGTAGCGCTTGTTGTAGAAGAGCTCCTGCCACTGACGTACCATGCCTAAGAATCCGTTATTCATCAGGATGATTTTAACTCCCACGTTCGACTGGAATATTGTGCCCAGCTCCTGCGATGTCATCTGCAGACCTCCATCACCCACAAATAGGCATACATCTCGCTCCGGAGCACCGATCTTGGCGCCGATGGCTGCGGGCAGGCCAAAGCCCATGGTGCCCAGACCACCCGATGTGATGATGCTGCGTGTGCGCTTGAAGCGGAAATATTTCGATGCGAACATCTGCTGCTGGCCTACGTCTGTCACCAGGATTGCGTCGTCAAACTCCTTCGATACGGCATCCACCACCTCGCCCATGCGCAGGTGTGCGCCGCGACGCTCGATGGCCGGCTCGATGATATCCTCACGCTCGATGTTGTTGCATACGCGGAACTCGTCGATCCATGCCGAGTGATCGTTCTTCGATATGCGCTCGGTGATCATCGGCAACGACTGCTTCACGTCACCCAATACGGGAACGTCGGCATATATAATCTTGTTGATCTCGGCGGGGTCGATCTCCATGTGGATGATCTTCGCATTGATGCCGAACTTTGAGGGATCGCCCGTCACGCGGTCGTCGAATCGCATGCCGATGGCAATCAGAAGGTCGCAATCTCTATTCTTGATATTGGGGGCATAGTTGCCATGCATACCGAGCATACCTACGTTCAAGGGGTGGTCGCTCGGCAGCGCCGACAGACCCAGCAGGGTAGAGGCGGCGGGGATGCCGCTCTTCTCCAAGAACTCCTGCAGCTCGCGCTCCGCTCCGGCAAGGATCACACCCTGGCCAACCAATGCCATAGGCTTGCGGGCGAGGTTGATCAGACGCACAGCCTCCGAGATCTGATCGTTGTCGATATCGGCGTAGGGCTGGTAGCTGCGGATAAACTTTATGGGGTTATACTCGAAATCCAGCAATCCGTTCTGCGCATCCTTGGTGATATCCACCACAACGGGGCCCGGACGTCCGCTCGCTGCGATATAGAAAGCTCGGGCTATGGCCTCGGGGATATCCTCGGCGCGCTTCACCTGACAATTCCACTTCGTCACGGAGTTGGTGATCTCGATGAAGTTGATCTCCTGGAAGGCGTCGGTACCCAGCGTGTTGGATGCTACCTGGCCGCTGATCAGCACCACAGGTGTGGAGTCGAGCATCGCATCTGCCAGACCCGTTACGGTGTTCGTAGCACCTGGACCCGATGTTACGATGCATACGCCGGTCTTGCCCGTTGCGCGGGCGTAGCCCTGAGCCGCATGAATGGCGCACTGCTCATGGCGTACCAGAATGTGGTTTACCTTGTCGCGGTAGTCGTAGAGGGCATCATACACGGGGATGATGGCACCGCCGGGATAACCAAAGATTGTCTCCACACCCTCCTCAAGGAATGAGCGTATTACAGCCTCAGAACCCGAAATGCGGGGCAAATCCTTCTTGGGTTGAGGTGCGGAAGTATCTGTAAAACCAGAAAAAGCCATATTGTTTAGGTTGTAGTTATTCTAAATTTACTCTTCAGGAACGATTCTTACGGCACCCTGATCGGCCGATGATACGAGCAGCGAGTATGCCTTGAGTGATTGAGGTATCACGCGGTCGCGGTTCTTTGGTTTGCGGGTTGTCCATGCCGCCATGCGCGAGGCGAGCTCCTCATCCGCGATGCGAAGGTTGATCGAGCGAGCCGTGATGTCGATGTCAATCATATCGCCATCCTCTATAATGCCAATCTCACCTCCCGATGCCGCCTCGGGCGATACGTGACCAATCGAGAGACCCGATGTGCCACCCGAGAAACGTCCGTCGGTAATCAGTGCACACGCTTTGTCCAGGTGTTTAGACTTAAGATAAGAGGTGGGGTAGAGCATCTCCTGCATGCCGGGGCCACCCTTTGGACCCTCGTAGCGGATTACAACCACGTCGCCAGCCTCTACCTCGCCGCCGAGGATGCCATTCATCGCCTGCTCCTGCGACTCAAACACCTTGGCCTTACCACTAAACTGCATCAAATCCTCGGCTACGCCAGCGGTCTTAACGATACATCCCTTACGAGCTATATTTCCTGTCAGTACGGCCAGACCTCCATCGCGGAAGTAGGCGTGATCCATGTCGCGTATGCAGCCTTCAGTGTGGTCAGCATCCATCTCCTTGTAGTATGTGGCCTGCGAACCCATCACGCGGCTGTATTTGTTTGCGGGGGCACTTAAATATATCTTGCGAGCTTCGTCGCAGAAATTATCCGATCCGTAATAGTATTTATCCAGCGCATCTGCCAATGTTGAAAAATCTACTCGGCGAGCCTCGGTGTCAATAAGTCCATTCTTTGCCAGCTCACCCAGAATACCCATGATGCCACCTGCGCGGTTAACATCCTGCACGTGGTAGTGTCCGTTGGGAGCCACCTTGCAAAGTACGGGAATCTTGCGCGAGAGGCGGTCGATATCTGCCATCGTAAAGTCCACACCAGCCTCATGAGCTACGGCCAGCAGGTGGAGAACGGTGTTTGTTGAGCCTCCCATGGCTATGTCGAGCGACATGGCATTCTCAAATGCAGCCTTCGTAGCGATAGAGCGGGGTAGTACAGAGTCGTCGCCCTCGAAGTAGTAACGCTTGGCATTCTCCACGATAAGGCGTGCTGCCTTGGCAAAGAGAGCCTTGCGATTCTCGTGTGTAGCCACTATTGTGCCGTTGCCAGGAAGAGCCAAGCCGATAGCCTCATTTAGGCAGTTCATTGAATTGGCCGTAAACATACCCGAGCATGATCCGCATCCGGGACACGCCGAAGCCTCAATCTCATCGGCATCGGCATCCGAGCAGTTCTCGTCGGCACTGAGTACCATGGCGTCGATAAGATCGGCTCCACGACCTCGGAAATTACCAGCCTCCATAGGGCCTCCCGATACAAATACGGTAGGAATATTCAGGCGCATCGATGCCATCAGCATGCCAGGGGTAATCTTGTCGCAGTTGCTGATGCATACCAGAGCATCCACCTTGTGGGCATTGACCATATACTCCACCGAGTCGGCAATAATATCGCGCGAAGGAAGCGAGTAGAGCATGCCGTCGTGACCCATGGCGATACCATCGTCAATGGCTATGGTGTTGAACTCGGCCGCAAAGCAGCCCTGCTCCTCGATAAGGCTCTTTACGTATTGTCCTATCTCATGCAGATGCACATGACCCGGCACCATCTGCGTGAATGAGTTGGCGATACCGATGACGGGCATTCCCATCTGCTCCTTTGTCATGCCGTTGGCGCGCCAAAGACTACGCGCTCCTGCCATGCGTCGGCCTACGGTCGTTATGGCACTTCTTAATTGATGTTTCATCTCAATTAGGTTTAGTAGTTAAAAAGCCTCTCTCCAAAGGAGAAAGGCTTATATAAATGTACTACATGTATATATACAAACCTCTCTCCCGTTATCTACGCAAGACCACGAGGATTAGGTTAATAATAATATACAAACTAGCGCACATAAAATTCGTTCTTGTTGTTATGGTACAAAAATAATAGTAAAAATTATTAAAAACAAGAAAATCTCCCATTTTGTTGCATATAAATTTCGTGAAAGGCCGATATTTTGCATATAATATGCTGATATTGATCAATCTTTATGAAAAACGGGCAATATTTATTAGTAATAAAATGTAACCTTGCATTATTATTCGACCTTCTGGTGCGATGCAACTGTTGCACTGCCTTTTGCCGAAGTCTGCTTTGATTCGTGATGGTTTTGCCTTGTGTGGGGAGTAACGCGAAATGCTTTTGCGGCGTTTGCGATGGCCAGACGGCGGCCATTGCCCACCTGCTCGGAGATTAGTCTGCCACCGCGTATCAACTCGTCGATCATTAAATCGGTGCGGTCGCGGTCCAGTCCGAATGTAACCTCTATCTCTACGGGATAGGCTGTTTGATAGCGTCGCATGAAATCTGTAACGTTGGCAAGCGACGGACCCAGGCGGCGGGGCTTGATTTTGCCTTCGCTGAGGCGCCCGATGATAGTATGGAATGTACTTATATTTTGATAGCCGCCCAGAGATATCTTTGTTGATGCATTCTTTATGAGGTATGACGGGAATCCCGTTATGCCATTGCGGCGACATTTCATGCGTGATTGGGAGAAGTCGTTCTGAGCCTCCCCTGTGGTGTATTCGTCTATAAACCGAGCCGCATCGATGCCTACTTCGGCGGCAAGTTCGATGAGGACATCTATCTGTGATGTTCGCCGAGCCTCGACAAAAGTAGCCTCGCGTATTCGTCTGAGCAGACGTTTTGCTGCCGTAGCGTCTATTCGTCGCGCTGCTTCGTATGCAATGCTTTGCGGGAAACTCGACGGGTATCGTTCGCTGAAAAGCGCCATGTGACGTGTGTTGACCGGCATGCCGTGGCGCTCGGATGCCGAGAGCCAATGCTCAGCCATGATTGCGTTGGCACGTTCGATTATTTGCCGTTTCGAGCCCTTCAGGTCGTAGAGCGTGGTTATCTCCTCGATTAATCCGCCCATGATATACTCTACGCCCACCTTGTTGCCGTAGAGGTAGTCTATGGCTCTCATTACCGGCTCGTTGCCCCAGCACCATACACATACGGGGTCGGTGAATTGGTAAATTGTAATCTTCTCCATAGCAAATGTTTTGTGTTTGTTGGGTAGCGAGCAAAAAACAAGCCAACGGGTAAAGTGTGCGGTCGTAGGTCGAAATGTGTGGCCGATGCTTTGCAGAAAGGATAAAAAATTGTAATTTTATCCCCAATAAATCTTATGAGTTATGATTTACAATGAGAGAGATTTGCGAACTCAAACAGTCAAGGCTCTGGCCGAGGCGGTGATGGTTGCAGCGCGTACAGCGCCCAAGGCTAAGGGGCGTGATCTGGTGGAGATTGCCATGCTGACGGATGAGGATATCGTACGATTGTCGAATATGATGCTTCAGGTGAGCGAGGAGTCGGGACTTAAGTTTCTGTTGCGTGATGCTGCCAATATCCTGCAGGCGCAGGCTCTGCTGCTGATCGGAACACGCAATCCGTCGGAGGTGTGTGCCCTGAATTGTGGCTATTGTGGCTCGGCTACGTGTGAAGCCAAACCCAAGGATGTGCCTTGTGTGATGAATGCCATTGATGTGGGCATTGCCATCGGTGCGGCCTGCTCGAAGATTGCTGACTATCGCCTTGATTCGCGTGTACTCTTCTCGGCTGGTTGGGTAGCCAAGCGTATGGGAGTATTGGAGGATGCCGATATGGTCTTTGCCATACCGCTCAGTTCCTCTTCGAAGAGCCCCTTCTTCGATCGTAAATCACCAGTTAAGAAAGAATAGGAAATAATAAAACATATAGTTATGAAAAAATCAGTTGTATCATCATTTGATGTTGATCATTTGACCCTTAAGGAGGGCCTCTATTTGCGTTCGGTATATACAATCAACGATGAGTTGGCCGTACATTCGTGGGATATGCGCTTCTGCGCTCCGATGGATCATTCGCCCCTTGGTTCGGGTGAGGTACACACCATCGAGCATCTGATGGCCTACTATTTGCGTCTGGATCCCGTTATTGGTAAGAGCATTGTGTCGTTCTGCCCGATGGGTTGCAAGACTGGATTCTACCTCTCGACCATGAATAACGTATCGGCCGAGCAGATTCGTGAGGCGTTGGCTGGCGTATACAAGCAGGTATTTCCTCTCAAGTCGAAGGATGATATCGTAGGTCTTAACGAGGTGCAGTGTGGTAATCCCGGTCTGTTTGCTGTTGCGGCTACCAACGATGCGATGGCAAAGTATATGCGTTGTCTCTACACTCGCGAGGAGGCTGAGGCTGCAGGTATAGGTTCAATCTATAACTACGCCTGGTAATGAGATATTTGGTAATTACCCCCACCGAGCGTGAGTACCGCAATATGTCTGCGGCAGTTCAGCGCGAGGGGTTGAAGAATAGTTATATGGTAGCCCGCACGGGAGTGGGCAAGGCGTTGTCGGCCGCAGGTGCTGCATTGGCTATCGCTCGGGCAAATGGAGATGTCGATCGTGTGGCTATCGTAGGTTATGCAGCTTCGACGATTGGCCGCCAGAGGGGTGATATCGTAGCACCTCGTGTGGCTCGTTATTACGACTGTCGTATCCCGGGCGACTTTGTCCCCGAACTCACCGATACGCATCCTCTGCTGGGTCACGATGATGCTATGGTGCTTACGGGCGACTCGTTTGTTGATGGCGATATAATCCGCTCGGTCAAGGAGCAGATGGGCGTTGAGTCGGCTCTCTTCGATATGGAGGCTACGGCAATATGCCAGGCTGCCGAACTCTTCGACCTGCCCGTAGTTGTCATCAAGATGGTTTCGGATGTTCCCGAGGAGGGCGATAACGAGTTTTCGTACGATGCTTTTGTTGATTCCCACACCGATTTCTCGGCGTTTGTGGATTATCTTGAGGAGTTGCGATAGATGATACAGAGTGAGGTGATATACGGCTTGCTGCTGCCTTTTGTCGGCACGACTCTGGGTGCTGCGATGGTCTTTCTGCTGCGCGACGGGATGTCGGCATGGGTGCAGAAACTGCTGCTCGGTTTTGCATCGGGAGTGATGATTGCCGCGTCGGTGTGGTCGCTTCTCATCCCCTCGATTGATATGACAGCCGAAAGTGGGGGTGTGGCATGGCTACCTGCCGTTGTGGGTTTTCTGGCGGGTATGTTTTCACTTCTTGTTTTTGATACGCTGGTGCCGCATCTGCATCTTGATTCGGCTGAACCCGAGGGTATGAAGACGGGTCTTGGCCGCTCGACTATGCTCTTTCTGGCTGTTACACTGCACAATATCCCCGAGGGTATGGCTGTCGGCGTGGTGCTGGCGGGTGCCATGTCGGAGAGTGTGGGTATTACTATGGCGGGAGCCTTGGCCCTGTCGCTAGGTATTGCCATTCAGAACTTCCCTGAAGGAGCTATTGTATCTATGCCACTGAAGGAGAGCGTAAAGAGTCGCTGGAAAGCCTTTGGCTATGGCGTAGGCTCAGGTATTGTGGAGCCGCTGGCAGGATTGGTGACAATCCTTTTGATAGATCTGCTGCAGCCTATTTTGCCCTTTTTGCTGGCCTTTGCTGCCGGCGCTATGATATATGTTGTCGTTGAGGAGCTTATTCCAGAATCACAGAGTGGCCGTCACTCCAATGTGGCGACCATAGGTGTGGCTTTGGGTTTTACGTTGATGATGATGCTCGATGTGGCGTTAGGCTGATGCCTCAGCCTGCAGTAAGCGGCGCTTAATCTCTGCGCCAGAGTGATAGTTGCCTATACCTCCCGATGAGGGTAGTATGCGGTGGCACGGCACAACAACGCTTATGGGGTTACACCCCAC
>JAFOXS010000189.1 GCA_017391665.1 Alistipes sp.
ATGGGTCTGTCTAATTACTATTAGACAGGCTCTTTTTGTTTATTTCGGCACAGAATTATCGCTATTGACAAAAAAAAGATTAAATTTGTACTCGAGAAATTATGGATAAATTCTTCACATACCAATCACTGCGACTGCACTACACCGACTGTGGCGAAGGGCACCCTATCCTGCTGCTGCACGGCTGGGGCTGCAACACCGACACTTTCAACGCCGTACGTCCCTTTCTGGAGGCGAGGTTTCGTGTTTTAACCGTAGATTTTGCTGGCTTTGGGCAGAGTGATGAACCCAAGGATGTGTGGGGTGTCGAGGAGTACACCCGCTCCATCGAGGCACTTGCCAAAGCAGAGGGCGTGGAGAATCCTATCCTTATAGGCCACTCGTTTGGTGGTCGTGTGTCGATAGTCTATGCCTCGCGCAACAAGGTGCAGAAGGTGATGCTTGTGGATGCCGCAGGCGTAAAGCCCCGTCGCTCGTTTACTTATTACCGCAAGGTATATACCTTCAAACTGCTCAAGTGTCTTGCGCCCATCTTCCTTGGCAAGGCTCGTGCCGAGCAGATGATTCAGGCTCGCAGGGCAAAAGCAGGATCGTCGGATTACAATCAGGCCTCGCCCATGATGCGCCGAGTGCTGTCGAAGGTTGTAAACGAGGATCTGTGCCACCTGATGCCTAAGATCACCGCTCCCACCCTACTTTTCTGGGGCGAGAATGATACGGCAACACCCCTTGCGGATGCAAAGAAGATGGAAAAACTGATTCCCGATGCGGGTCTTGTGACGGTTGCCGGAGCTGGCCACTTTTCATTCCTGGAAAATACGCCATTGTTCCTGCGCGTAGCGGAGAGTTTTCTACAAAAAGAGATAAATAAGAGATAAACAATGTTTGAGAATATCATATTTTGGGCGGGATATATTGCTCTGTGGGCTGCCGTTGTGCGATACGACATACATATGTTTCAGCACAACTCCTATCGTGTGGAGCGATATGCAAGATGGTATCGTAGCAATAGTAATATTTTGCGTTCGGCCCTTATTGCATTTCTCGTAGCCCTGACGTTTATTCCTGTTTACAAATGGGCTGTATTGACGGCTATTGCCCTGACAATGTTTAGCGAAGCGTGGCGCGAGTTCCGCACCGTGTACAAGAAGCCCATCGTATATACAATGCGAGTAAAGCGTATGCTGCTGACAGCTGGACTGCTCACGGCTGCAGTGATTGCCCTGGCACTCTGCTTTATTCCGAAGTATGCTCCTACGGTGGCGCTGGCACTGCTCATAATGCCCGTAGTTATGCTTCTGGCAAACCTGATAAACAAGCCTCTGGAGGCTGCCATATCGCGCTGGTACTACAACGACGCCAAGCGTATCCTGCGCTCGATGCCCGATCTGAAGATCATCGGCGTTACGGGCAGTTTTGGCAAAACATCAACGAAGCACTACCTATACCGCATACTCTCGGAGCGATATAACGTGCTGATGACCCCTGGTAACTTCAACACCACGCTGGGTGTGATTCGCACTGTGCGCGAACATCTGAAGCCCCATCATCAGATCTTCATTGTCGAGATGGGCGCCAAGCAGGTGGGCGACATCAAGGAGATTTGCGAACTGGTAAATCCCTCTATCGGAGTGGTGACGGCCGTAGGCGAGATGCATCTGGAGACATTCGGCTCGCTGGAGAATGTTAGAAAGACCAAGTTCGAGCTTCTGGATGCACTACCTGCCAATGGTTTGGCTATTGTCAACATGGATTCTGCTCCCATTGCTGAGGGCGCCATGCCATCACACTGCCGCACAATTGGCTATGGAGTAGCAAACGCCAATACGCATTACCGTGCCGAGCAGATTGATTATGCTCCCTCGCAGACTACATTCTCCATCCTCGCGCAGGACACCGTGCGCGAAGGCTACGCCACACACCTTGCGGGTCGTGGCAACATACTCAACCTGCTGGCAGCCGTGGCTGTAGCTGATTATTTAGGCGTTCCGCAGGCACAGCAGATGCGAGCCTTGCGACAGATTGAGCAGATCGAGCACCGACTCAGCATAAAGCGCACTGCTGGTGGCATTACCATTATCGATGATGCCTACAACTCCAATCCCGCGGGAGCAGAGATGGCTCTCGAGGTGTTGCGCGACTTCCAGCGCCCGTCAGCAGCTCGCCGCATTATGGTTACACCGGGTTTTGTGGAGATGGGCGAGAGCCAACATCGCAACAACCGTGAGCTGGGCTGCAAGATAGCCACATCGGCCGACGTAGCCATCGTGGTGAACAGGGTCAATCGCGACGCCATTACAGAGGGACTTCGCCAGGGCGGCATGGCAGAGTCGCAGATAATCCTTGCCGACTCATTTGCCGAGGCATCGGCTCATTTGGCCGCAATGATGCGTGCGGGAGATGTGGTTCTATATGAGAACGATCTGCCCGACTCATTTAAATAGAAAACGATTAATACAAACAATAATGAAGAGCAAAATCAACGTAGGCGTAATCTTTGGAGGCCGTTCGGTCGAGAACGAGATCTCTGTACTCACAGCCATCCAGGCCATGGAGGCTATCAACACCGAGAAGTACGACATCACGCCCATATATATCACCAAGGAGGGTCGCTGGTACACTGGCGCGGCTCTGCGCGACAGCAAGAACTACAAGAATATGGAGAGCCTCTATGCCTCATGTGAGGAGGTATATCTGCGTCCCATATATGGCGACAACCACCTTTATAAGGTACGCAAGCCACTGTTTGGCAGCGACGTAGTGGCAACACTCGATGTTATTCTGCCCGCACTGCATGGCACCAACTGCGAGGATGGCTCATTCCAGGGCACAATCGAGATGACTGGCATACCCTATGCCGGCTGTAACGTACTGGCATCGGCCAACGGCATGGATAAGATCACGATGAAGATGGTTCTGGCAGCGAGTGGCATCCCCGTAATTGACTATGTATGGTTCTCCGATAAGGAGTGGTTCGCAAGCGAGGATGGTACTATCAAACGCGTAGAGGAGAAGCTCGGCTATCCCGTGATCGTAAAGCCCGCCGACTCGGGTTCAAGTGTAGGTATCAAGGCCGTACACAACCGCGAGGAGTTGCGTGAGGCGGTGGAGAATGCCATATCTTACTCGAAGCGCATCATCGTTGAGCATTTGGTCGAGCAGCTCAAGGAGATCAACTGCTCGGTACTGGGCAACTACTACGAGTGCGAGGCATCGGTATGCGAGGCTCCGATTCGCAGTGGCGAGATCCTCAGCTATGAGGACAAGTATCTCGGTGGCGGCAAGGGTGGCGCTAAGGGCGGCGTGAAGGAGTCACGAGGCATGCACTCAACGGTGCGCGAGATACCTGCTCGACTGCCTGAGGAGCAGACCACATTCATCCGCACGAAGGCCGTAGAGACCTTCAAGGCGCTGGCGTGCGACGGCGTGGCCCGCATCGACTTTATGATCGATGAGAAGGATAATGCGATTTATGTTAACGAGATAAATACTATTCCCGGCTCTTTATCGTTCTATTTATGGGAGGCTACAGGCTTAAGCTTCGAGGGGCTGGTTGAGCGCCTCATCGAGATAGCCTTCTCTCGCAAGCGCGACTCATCGTTCAAGACCACGAGCTACAAGGAGAATATCTTCAACTACTCCTTAGGCGGTGCGAAGGGCGCAAAGGGCGCAAAGCGATAAACAAGTACAACAGCAGTTTAACCCAGTAAAACCTCGCATTATGAAACGATTGATTTTAGCATTTGCCCTGGCATTTACGCTCTCATCGTGTGGCATTGGTTACTATGCCTATGACACTCCCGTGCCCGTAACCGGCTCGATCAATATCTCGCTACAACCATCGTGGGGTCCAGCGGGTTATGACTATGCGATGTACTACTACTTCCCCGAGTTCAACTTCTACTACGATGTTGAGCGTGCCGTGTTCCACTACCTGAACTATGGCCGCTGGGTATCGGCAAAGGTGTTGCCGCACGGTCGTCACTTCCCCGCCGACTTGCATCGCTACTACAAGGTTGTAATCAACCACCGCAACCCGTGGAACTACAACCGTCAGCACAAGAATCAGTACAAACACTTCAAGGGTGTGTATAACCAGCGCAACCTGCGTGATGTGAGAGGTAACGGGCCTCAACACAACAACCCTCGCACTGAGCCACCACGCCGCATACACTATCAGAACTCAACGCCCTCGCGCAACAACAATACCATGCGACCGGGCAGTGGCAACAGACCAGGTTCGCAGGGCAATATCGGTCAGGGACAGCGCCCCGCAGGTCAGGGAGGATCGGTTTCACGTCCCAACAGCAACCCGCCCAAGGGTAACTCATCGGGCAGCGTACGTCCCGGCAGTCAGGGCGGATCGAAGGGCGGCGCAACCAACAGCCGTTCGACATCGTCACAGTCATCACGCTCGACGGGTTCTCGTTCAACGGGATCTCGTGGCAGATAATACTTTCACGCAACCATAAAACAACAATAATATGAAACGACTACTCCTTCTATTTGCCATGGCCTGTATGGCTATGCAGGCATCAGCCGGCGTTATCCCCAAGTTCAAGTTGGGTGTTAAGGCTGGTATGGATTATCAGAGCAATAACTTTAGCGATAGCGTCAACAACTTCCAGTTTGACTCAAGCACAGGCTGGTTTGCCGGCGTGCAGGGCGATCTGACATGGGTTGGATTCGGTATTCACCCCGAGATCCTCTTCTCGCACAACACATTTGATGTGGCAGGCGGTCTTGGCAAAGTGAAACTCAACAAGGTTGACATTCCCGTGCTGTTGCAGTATCGTCTGCTGGGCGTGTTGGCTCTGCAGGCAGGCCCCACGTTCTGCGTAATGACCGACACAAGCGGCGAGATGACAGGCGTAGAGTGGGATTTCAATCGTCCTACGATTGGCTACGCAGTAGGTGCCGAGGTACGCATCTGGAAATTGGGTGTATCGGCTCGCTACAACGGTTCGTTCAAGCGCAGCGAGGTGCTGGGTTACACTACGGGTAAGAACAAGATTGATACATTCCAGCTGGGTGTAGGATTCTACTTCTAACCGCTGACATACCAACAAAAAAGGAGGCTACCCTTTCGGGATAGCCTCCTTTTTTATTTACTACATTTTAGAAGTTGTAGACTGCAACGTATGCCAACGCAGCCAGCGCAGCACCTGTAAGCGGGCCAAGGATAGGTACCCAGCTGTAGCCCCAGCCGCTTGAGCCCTTACCCTTGATAGGAAGCAGAGCGTGTGCGATACGAGGACCGAGGTCGCGCGCAGGATTCAAGGCATAACCCGTAGTACCACCGAGTGACATACCTACGGCAACGATCAACATCGCTGTGGGGAAACTTGCCAGGCCCCCCATACCTACCTCGGGTGTATTCTCTGTATTGCCGATAGCCAGGATTACGAAGATAAGGAGCATCGTTGCAACCAACTCGCAGAAGAAGTTGCGACCCTTGTTCTCGATGGCGGGGATGGTACAGAAGATACCGAGCTTGGTAGCAGGATCGTCAGTAATATCGAAGTGATCCTTATAGTAGATGTAAACCAGCGTTGCGCCGCAGAATGCACCGAGCATCTGTGCTACAACATATCCCGCAACGTGTGCCCACGGGAAGGTGCCAGCAATAGCAAAGCCAAGTGTTACGGCAGGGCTGAGGTGCGCGCCAGAGTAAGGACCAGCAATCAGCACACCTGTCATAACGGCAAGACCCCACGCCAAAGTGATTACAATAAGGCCTGCGTTATTACCCTTTGTTCCCTTCAAGGAGTGGTTGGCAACAACTCCGTCACCCATCAGAATGAGCACCAGCGTACCGATGAACTCAAACAAGCATTGTGTAAAAAAAGGTGTCTCCATGTTTATGTGTAGTTTAAAGATTAGTTATTCTTGAGTGTACGACGTACAGCATCGTGCCAGCCATCAACGGCTACCTTCACCGACTCGCGATCAGTCGTAGGTGCAAACTCACGCTCGGCCTGCCACTGCTTGCGGATCTCATCTAGACTCGACCAATAGCCAACGGCCAGACCTGCCAGATAAGCCGCACCAAGAGCGGTAGTCTCGGTAACCTCGGGACGGATAACACGTGTATTGAGAATATCCGACTGGAACTGCATCAGCAGATTGTTGCGTGCCGCACCACCATCGACCTTGAGCTCCTTGAGCTCAATGCCAGCATCGCGCTGCATGGCATCCACACTATCGAGAGTCTGATAGGCAATACCCTCCAACGCTGCACGGGCAATGTGTGCTGCCGTAGTGCCTCGGCTGATACCGCTGATGCTACCGC
>JAFOXS010000204.1 GCA_017391665.1 Alistipes sp.
AATGTTGGGCACAGCATAGGCGATGTGTGCCTGCTGCTGCATCAGCTGTGGCAGCGGAGTATCGGGCTCAAAATACAAAAACTCGATCTTGTTGGGGCTTGCGTTGCAGTCGGTGATATAGACCTTCAGCGGCTCAACATAAATCATATCGTCCATCTTCTCCTTGAGGACCATTCCTACGTGGTTAAATGTTCTCATAGTAGTACTATTTAATGGATTTATAAACTTGCATCGGGATTGGTGAAGCGCAGACCATCGTTGTCGTGGAATGTGCCGTACTCGGTCACCACTGCACCCTCGTCGCCGGCCATCAGGAAGTGGCGGCTCTCTATTTGCTGCAGGGCGCTGATGTCGCCCACCTTCATAATGTGGAAGTTGCTCACTGTAATGAACTTATCCTTCTGGCTCTCGGGTAGTGCAGGCGGGTTGGGTGTAGGCTCGCCAATGCCGAAGTTATATACCCAGCCGTTGCGTACATGCCAGCTCTCGTGCTTTGCGGCATAGGCCGAAGGCACGTGATAGTGCTCTACGATCATCTGGTTGGGCAGGAGGTAGATCTCGTGACCGAAGTATTTATACTCGGGATTATTGATCCAGAACACGCCTCCCATACCTACGTGCTCAAAGTCGCCCAGACCGAAGTCGTTTACCCAGAAATTCTCCTCCAGGAAGGGGGTGAAGGGTATGCCATAATGCTCGAACATATCTAAAAACGCCTTTTTGGCTACATCCTCGTTGAACTTGCCGTCGGTGTAGTAGTCGGCGTTGGTGTACTTTTTGGTGTAGGGTTTCTGTGTCATATCAATAGTTTTTTTGGTTATACCAAAATTAGTGTTAATTTTCCACATCTGCAACCTGCGGAGAGGGAAAACGATTGGACGCAAATAAAAAAATAATCTATCGGCTTAAGGAACCGAATATTTTTTTATCTTTGTAATATGACATATTATCCGCTCAGGCGGACCATTGCATTAAAACGAAGAAGATGTACGATCCCAATAGATTAATAGTAGTGACCAACGACGACGGCTTCGAGGCTCCGGGCTTTGCTGCCGCCATCGAGGTGGCGCGTGAGTTTGGTCGTGTTGTAGCCGTAGCTCCTGCCACGCCACAGAGTGGTCGCTCGCAGGCCATAACCATCTACGAGCCGCTCTTCCTGCGTGAGCGTCATCGCGAGGAGGGGCTTCAGATATACTCCTTCTCGGGTACGCCGGTCGATTGCGTGAAGTTCCTATTCGATCATCTGCTTGCCGACAAAAAAGTCGATCTGGTTATCTCGGGCATCAACCACGGCTCCAACTCTACAATTAATGTTCTCTACTCGGGTACTATGGGTGCCGCCATCGAGGGTAGTTTCTACGGTTGTCCGTCGGTGGGACTCTCCTTGTTGGATCACTCACGCGATGCCGATTTTACCGAGGCCAAGCGTTACGGTCGTCAGATCGTCGCCTCGATTCTTCAGAGCGAGGAGCAACCCCGACCTTTGTGCCTGAATGTCAATGTGCCCGTTGTACCCCAGATCAAGGGTATTCGTGTGTGCCGTCAGTGTCGAGGTCTGTGGCGCGAGGATTTCTTCCCGCACGTGGATCCCAATGGCCGCAACTACTTCTGGCTTACGGGTAGTTACACCAACTATGAGCCCGAGGCCGAGGATACCGACGAGTGGGCATTGGCCAATGGATATGTTTCGGTTGTGCCAGTGCAAATCGATCTCACGTCGTACAGAGATCTTGCCTATTTGAATAAAGTATTAAAGTAAGCGATTATACGTGTCGCAGAAAGGAGGTAGAATATGACAATCAAATTCCTGCTCTACGTGGCAATCATCGTGCAGTTCATTGCCATGTATTATGCCGTACGTCTGGTGCGTGCTACGAAGTATAATTCGATATGGATTCTCTTCATCATCGGCTTTGTGGTGCTGGCCGCCGAGCGTCTGTTGCAGTTGTGGGGCAGCTATGGCCATCCGGTGCCTATGCTTACGACGGTGTGGTTCGACATCATAATCTCTATATGCGTGTCTGCGGGTATTGTGATGCTTGATCGCCTTATCGACTATATCGACCGCCTGAACCGCCATCGTCAGCTCATCGACAAGCGCATCCTTACGGCCGTACTGCGCACCGAGGAGAAGAGCCGTGCTACCTTCTCGAAGGAGTTACACGACGGGCTGGGCCCTCTGCTCTCATCGGCCAAGATATCGCTCTCGGCACTATCGCGTACGGAGATGGACTCGGAGCGCAAGGAGATTTTCGATAATACGTTGTACGTGGTCGAGGAGGCTCTGCGTTCGCTGCGCGAGATATCGAACAACCTCTCGCCCCATGTGCTCACGGACTTCGGCCTGGCACGTGGCATCCGCAACTTTATCGACCGCTCGCAGGCTCTGCATAATGTGAAACTCTCCTTCGCCACGAATCTGCGTGGCGAGCGTTACAATACCGACATCGAGGTTATCATGTATCGTGTGGCGTGCGAGTTGGTGACCAACTCGCTCAAGCACTCGGGATGCAGCGAGATCCGTCTCACGCTCTCGGCTACGGGCGATCTGCTGGAGATGCAGTACAGCGACAATGGCCGTGGCTTCAATCCGCAGGCGATGATGGATTGCGGCATGGGACTCTCGAATATCGCCTCGCGCATCAACTCGCTCAATGGCGAGTTCGATATCCGCTCATCGAAGGGCAAGGGTATGACCGCAACGGTTAAGGTCAATGTGCGTGGTGCCTCACGTCTGGAGACGCTGCCACCCGCAATCGATAAGCCACGTCCACGAAGAAAGGAGCGTAAGAGATGATCCGCGTAGCTCTGGTTGATGACCATACACTGTTTCGCAATGGCCTGAAGATGCTGCTCTCCACACATACAGATGTGGAGGTTGTGCTTGAGTCGGGCAGTGGCGAGGAGTTCCTCGCCCAGGTGGAGCGTGTGCAGCCCGATGTGGTATTTATGGATTATGCCATGCCGGGCATGAGCGGAGCGCAGACTACGGAGCGAGCCCTGCGACTCTGTCCCGAGATGAAGATCATCTCGCTGACGATGTTTGCCGACAATGCCTACTACTCGCAGATGGTTGCCTCGGGCGCAAAGGGTTTTTTGCTCAAGGATTCCGAGTTTGATGAGGTTGTGGAGGCGGTGGAGACCGTGGCCGCAGGAGGTAGTTATTTCAATGAGTCGCTCTTGCAGTCGCTGTCGCAGTCGTTGCGCCTGACGGGCAATGGTGCGGCCGATAGCATTGCTGAGGCTGATCGTCTGTCGGAGCGAGAGATTGAGATTCTGGTAGGCATCTGCCGAGGCGAATCGACACAGGAGATCGCCGACAGATTATATATTTCGAAGCGTACGGTGGATAAGCACCGTGCCAACATTTTGGAGAAGAGTGGTTGTAAGAACACGGCAAGTCTTGTGGTATATGCCATCAGACATGGTCTTGTAGAAGTTTGAAAATGAGTATCAGAGGCTACATAAAATGGTTATGGCTGGCTGCCGAGGGCTTGCGCGGAAGAATCTTCCTGCAGGCTGCGGTCGGCGTGGTGCATGTGGCCGTATCGCTCATGTATGTGTGGACCTGCAAGCAACTTATCGACATTGCCACATCGCGCATCGAGGGCAACATCTATCTCTTTATCGTGGCTATGGTGGGGTGCATCATCACGCAGATTTTGCTTTCGACCTACGTCTCACGCATGGAGGTGGAGAGTGAGCTCGATATGAAGAATCGCCTGCGCCACCGCCTCTTCTCGCACATGATGGATAGCCGATGGGCTTCGGGCGCGAAGATGCACACGGGCGATGTGATGAACCGCATATGGGAGGATGTGGATAATATCGCCAATACGGTTTGTGTCGTGGTGCCGCAGACGGCCGTTACGTGCATTCAGTTTATTGCCGCCGTGACCTTCCTCGCCATTCTGGATTATCGCCTGGCGATGGTCGTAGTGCTGATTCTGCCTACCTTTATTCTGCTGAGCCGCGTCTATGCTCGTCGCATACGCACCTACACCAAGGAGATCCGCGATATAGACTCGCGCGTGCAGGCACACATCCAGGAGAATATGCACCACCGCACACTCGTATCGTCGATGGAGTACACCCCTTGTGTTGTGGAGGATCTGCAGACCATGCAGGCCGACCTGCGTGAGAAGGTTATGCGCCGAACCGATTTTACGCTTCTCTCGCGCAAGATGATGCAGCTGGGTTTCTCGGCAGGATACCTCTCAGCCTTTGTGTGGGGAACCTTTCGTCTGAAGGCGGGTGCCGGATATGGTATGATGACCGCCTTTATGCAGCTTGCCGGTCAGGTGCAGCGCCCCATAATGGAGCTGAGCCGTCAGCTTCCCTCGTTTATCCATGTCACTACGGCTGTCGATCGTCTGGCCGAACTCTACGATATGCCCCTTGAGGAGCGTGGTGCGGTGCGCCTGGAGGGTGAGCTGGGAGTTCGCGTCGAGAACGTCACCTTTGCATATAAGGAGGGTGAGAATGTGCTGGAAAATTTCTCATACGACTTTGCCGCTGGTCGCATGACTGCCATTCTGGGCCATACGGGAGCTGGTAAGAGTACGCTGCTAAGATTGATACTGGGCCTTATTGATCCCCAGCAGGGCCGAGCTTTGATATATAATAGTGAGTGCGAGCAACCGCTCTCCTCTCGTACGCGCTGCAATCTGGGATATGTGCCGCAGGGCAACTCGCTGATGAGCGGTACTATTCGCA
>JAFOXS010000038.1 GCA_017391665.1 Alistipes sp.
GCGATATCGAGCCTTTTGAGGTTGAGTCAATGAGCAGCGTTCAGATCACTCCCGTTGTAGCAGGCACGTCAATGAATACGTCATTTACGCACATCTTCGATGGTGGCTATGCTGCTGGTTATTATGGTTATAAGTGGGCCGAGGTGCTGGCTGCCGATGCGTTCTCACTCTTCAAGGAGAAGGGTATCTTCGACCCCGCAACAGCCAAGGCTTTCCGTCGTTTGATGGAGCAGGGTGGTCAGCGTCATCCTATGGATATCTATGTAGAGTTCAGAGGCCATGAGCCCAAGCCTGAGGCTTTGGTTAGTGCTATGGGTCTTAAATAATTCAGGCGATGAAAAACACCTTGAAAAACCTATGTCTGGCAGCTGTGCTCCTTATGGCCGTTGGTTGTGAGGTGCAGCGTGCCGGTAACCCCATCTTCGAGGGCGACTATGCCGACCCCGAAGGTGTGATTTTCGGCGATACCTATTGGATCTATCCTACATTCTCGGCTGCTTTCGACGATCAGTTGCACTTCGACTGCTTCTCGTCAAAGGATCTTATTACCTGGACCAAGCACGAGCGTATTATCGACAACTCTCGCATTTCGTGGTTGCGTCGAGCCTTGTGGGCTCCGGCTGCAGTGGAGAAGGATGGTAAGTACTATCTATTCTTCGGTGCAAATGATGTACATGAGGGTGAGATTGGCGGTATCGGCGTGGCGGTGGCGGACAATCCTGCCGGCCCATTTGAGGATATGCTGGGTAAACCGCTGATTGGCGAGATTGTCAACGGTGCGCAACCTATCGACCAGTATGTCTTTAAGGATAAGGATGGTACGTACTATATGTACTATGGTGGTTGGCGTCACTGCAACGTGGTGAAGCTATCCGATGACTTCCGCTCAATCGTTCCCTTCGAGGATGGCACGATGTATAAGGAGGTAACGCCCGAGAACTATGTTGAGGGTCCCTTTATGTTTATACGTGACGGCAAGTACTACTTCATGTGGTCGGAGGGTGGCTGGACTGGTCCCGACTATAAGGTGGCATATGCTATCTCGGATTCACCTTTTGGACCTTTCGAGCGTAAGGGTGTAATCTTGCAGCAGGATGAGACAGTCGCACGTGGTGCGGGTCACCACTCGGTGGTGTGTAATCCTCGCAGCGGTAAGTATTATATCATCTACCATCGTCGTCCCATCGACTCCGACGTGCGCGATAACCGCGTTACCTGCATCGAGGAGATGCACTTTGACGAAAATGGCGATATACTGCCCGTAGTGATGACTCACGAGGGCGTTGCTAAGGATCGATTATAGAGCATATAACTCTTTTGCATGAGGTCGCAGACATTGGTCTGTGACCTCTTTTTTTTCTTTTATGTCGCGAATCCTTATTTCTATAAGGTATGTTGGCTGAAATTTTGGAATTTTTCTCTATATTTGTTGGAAAATAGTTTTGTTATGAAGAGTTTAATTATTGCACTTGCATTGTCTGTGTCGATTGTGGCGTGTGGGTCGCAGCCATCGAAGAGTATCTCGCAGCCAGCCATAGTGCAGCCTGTACAATACACCTACAAAGTCAAGAATACCTATCCCCACGCTACCCACTGCTATACGCAGGGCCTTCAATATGTCGATGGCCTGATGTGGGAAGGCACGGGCGAGTATGGCTCATCGCAGGTCGTGACATACGAATTGGGACAGAATGCTCCGCGTGTGGAGTTGTCGTTGCCGGGTAGTGAGTTTGGCGAGGGCATCACACTCCTTGGTGGCGAAATGTTCCAGTTGACGTGGGAGTCAAATGTCTGCCATGTCTATGATGTGGCCTCACGCAAAAAGTTGCGTGACCATCGTTATCCGGGCGAGGGCTGGGGCCTTACCACCGATGGCGAGAAACTGTATATGTCGAACGGCACCTCTACGATCTATCGCGTAGATCCTAAAACCTTCCAGCGCGAGGGTCGAATAACGGTTACGCTGCGTGGCGAGACGCTCAATTATATCAACGAGCTGGAGTGGATCGATGGCAAGATATGGGCCAATGTATATACAACGAACTATATCGTCATTATCAATCCCGAAACAGGCGTAGTTGAGGGTATGATCGATTGCGAGGGACTGCTCTCGGATGAGGATATAACCACACGCACCGATGTGCTGAATGGTATTGCATACGATGCTGCCACAAAACGAATCTTTGTTACGGGCAAGCGCTGGAATAAACTTTTCGAGATCGAAATTGTAAAACGTTAAGCTGATGAAACTGGAACAACTTTTAGCAAGAAAGATATTACTAATGGATGGTGCTACGGGTACGGCACTTTTAGCACGTGGCGCCAAAGGGGCTTTGGAGATGCTTAATGTGGAGTCGGCTTCGCAGGTCGAGGCTCTGCATGAGGAGTATCTGCAGGCTGGTGCCGATATTATCACCACCAATACTATTTGTGCCGATGCGCTCTCGCTTGCCGAGTATGGTCTGCAGAGTCGCTCGTATGAGTTGGCGCGAGCAGGAGCCGAGTTGGCACGCCGCGTTGCCGATAAGTACTCCACTACGGAGCATCCCCGACTCGTAGCTGGTTCGGTTGGCCCCACAACACGCAACCTTACGCTCGCGAATGATACCACTGCCGAGCAGATGGCGGCCGTTTATGCCGATGTGATCCGAGGCCTGAAGGATGGTGGTGTGGATATCATCCTCATCGAATCGGTTATGGATGCAGCCAATGCAAAGGTTGCAATCGATGAGTGCAGAAAAATTGACGCCGATATTCCCATCATCCTTTCTGCGGTTCTTTCACGCATCGCAGGTCGTGTGGCCAGCGGTGCTACAATAGCTAAGTTTCTGGAGGATTTGCCTCTGGAGGAGGTTGCCGTTGTCGGTTTTAACTGTACGAACGGTCCCAAGCCGATGACCGATGCAATAAAGACCCTCTCCGCAGCGTGCGATAAGCCGTTGGTGGCATACCCCGCGGCGGGACAACCCGTGGTGGCAGCCAATCACTTTGCCAAGGAGATGGAGCAGATGTGCCGTGCTGGCCTACTGAATATTGTCGGCGGCTGTTGTGGTACGACTCCCGACTATGTCGCCCAGCTGGCCAAGGTAGCCCAGCGCTGGCGTCCACGAAAAGTAGTAAAAAAGTAAACTTTCAAGATATGAATACGGTAGATTTTCGTCGTCATCTGCATTCGCATCCCGAGCTCTCGTTTGAGGAGCACTCAACGGCGGCCTTTATTTCCGAGCAGCTGGATGCGCTGGGTATCGAACATCGCCCCATTGCGCAGACCGGCATTCTGGCGCGCATAGAGGGTCGCCGAGGTAATCTGAAGCGTTGCGTGGTGCTTCGTGCCGATATCGATGCCCTGCCTCTGCAGGAGATGACAGGTGTGGAGTGGGCTTCGCAGTGCGAGGGCGTGATGCACGGATGTGGTCACGATTGCCATGCGGCGATATTGTATGGTGTGCTGAAACGTCTGCAGGCCGATCGCGACTTCGAGGGTACGGTGCTTGGTCTATTCCAACCGGGCGAGGAACGAGGCTTTGCTGGTGCTCGCAACGTGTTGATGGAGGATCCTTTTAAGGATTACGATGTTGCGGCCGTTATAGGTGAACATGTCGATGCCAATCTGGAGGTTGGCGAATTTGGCTTCTGCCCGGGAAAGTTCATGGCCTCAGCCGATGCGTTGCACCTGACCGTTAAGGGTACGGGCGGTACTCCGTCGCAGGGCGCGAAGAATCCGATTGTGGCGGCAGCCGATCTTATCATGCGCCTTAATGCCTTTAACAGCGACGTGTGTATGGTGTCGGTCAATAAGGTTGTGGCTGAGGGTCTGCCTGATCATTTGCCCGAGCAGTGCCGCTGTGAGGCGATGATGCGCTCCTTTGACGAGAAGCTGCGATTGCGTATCAAGGATATGATTGCACATGCGGTTGAGGAGGTGGAGTATAAGTATGATGTTGGGGTAAGTGTAGATATCCATGACGGCTACCCATGCGTTGAGAACGACACCCAACTTACCTACGAGGCGATGCTCATGGCCGATAGCTGCGGTTTTGTGGTGCGCGATCTGGAACGTATCGAAGGCGAGGAGGATTTCGGATGCTATTCGCA
>JAFOXS010000082.1 GCA_017391665.1 Alistipes sp.
CGTACTGGCATGGCGAATACACCAGAGTGGAAATCCCGATGCGGATCGCACGATAGGGCAGTGGGAGGCATACGATATCCCAGCCGAGTACTCGGGTCGCGAGGTGCTGGAGGAGTTGATTGCGTATATGAAGCGCGAGGGCATGGATCGGCTGAAGGCCTCGACACAGATTATGATTACGCCGCTCGGCTTCCGCTTCCGCATCGTAAAGCGTATCATAACCAATTTCCATCAGCCTAAATCGACGCTGCTGTTGCTCGTCTCGGCATACTTGGGCGATGATTGGCGACGGATGTATCAGTACGCTCTGGAGAATGATTTTCGATTCCTATCCTATGGAGATTCTTCACTCCTAATAGTAGAGTAGAACGTGCCTAAAAATCCCTCTTTTTATACACGTCATTAAAAATTAAGAGTGTCTGACTTTGCGGTCAGACACTCTTTTTAATCCTCATCTTCAAGGGAAAATATCTCCTCGACCGACTTTTCGAAAGTGTGCGCTATCTTCAACGCCAGCACCGTTGAGGGGACAAACTTTCCGCTCTCTATGGCGTTGATGGTCTGGCGGCTGACTCCTACTTTATCGGAGAGCTCCTGTTGTGTCATTCGTTGCTCGGCGCGAGCTACTCGTATGGTGTTTTTCATAGCGTGAACTCTCTTTTGCGTGAGCGCTTGAGTAGTCCCTCAAAACGGCAGTAGTAGGCTACCCATGCAAGAAAGGGTGTGATAAGCTCCTCGTCGCGTAATATATAGGGTTGTTCGCCCATAGCTACCTCGACAATGTGATATATGGCGTATATTACGAGCAGGCAGTATCCAACCTCTTTTAGCGCACGACCGCGCAGCGACGAGGTCATCTCATCCTCATCCTTCTCGCGTGAGATGCTCATCATAACTATTGCGACGTAGATTGCAATCTGGGCTGCGATCATAAGCCATGAGCTGCGCTGAAAAAGTGCCGTCTCGATGTAGATGCTTGAAAAGATCAAAGCGAGCATCACAAAAAGTAGTACCTGTCCTGCAATCTTGCAGGGGTGGGGTAGAAGCCATGTTTTCATAGTTCTGTTGGGTTTTATGTGAAACAATAGTTGAGTTGTATGTTCGAACACAATGCAAATGTAAAGTAAACTTTACAAAAAGACAAATAATTTTGACAAAAATTATAAAAATCTTTTGTGTTTCTCCAACTACGGAGTAAAATGATTACTTTTGAGCAAAGTATAATCCGAATATAATACTGTAAAAATATGAGAAAACTATTATTTCTATTTTTGATGTGCGTTACATGCGCGGTTTCGGCGCAGGACGTGGCGCATTACAAGAAGATCGTAAAGGAGCTTAGTAGTGCCAAGTATCGTGGTCGTGGCTACGCCTATGATGGAGCCAATAAGGCAGGACGTTACCTGGAGAAGGAGTTCCGCAAGGCGGGCGTGGACGAGGTTGTGTGCCAGCCATTCAAGCTCGATATCAACACCTTCCCGGGCAAGATGTCCGTATCGGTCGATGGCCGAGAGTTGGAGGCGGGCATTGAGTTCGTGATGCGCGAGTACTCGCCCGGTGGCAAGGGTACATACCCCCTCTACTACATTGACACGCTCAACTACGACTCGGAGAAGATCTTTGCCGATCTGGCACGTCCCGAGAATAAGAATGCCTTTGTGGTGTGCGACTTCTTCTTCACTTACAAGCATGCTGCCGATTTCCGTCGCTTGCAGAGCAAGGCGGATTGCCAGAATGCGGGTCTGATATATACGTGGAGCGACGATGTGCTGAAGTTCTACAAGGCCTATGGCGAGCGCGTCATCGAGAAGCCTATGATATGGGTGTCGTCGTCATTCCCCAAGGCTGCCAGGAGCGTAACTATCGACATCGAGAATGAGTTTCTGCAGGGTTATGAGTGTTTTAACGTCATCGCCAAGGTTGAGGGTAAGCGCCACGACGCCTGCTACGTTTTTACGGCTCACTACGATCATCTGGGTGTATTGGGTAAGAAGGTATATTATCCCGGAGCCCACGACAACGCCTCGGGTACGGCAGCTATTGTGACCCTTGCGGCGCACTATGCTTCTCATCAGCCCGAGTACGATATGTACTTTATAGCCTTCTCGGGCGAGGATGCCAATCTGCGTGGTTCGGAGTGGTATGCCGAGCATCCTATGGCTCCTCTGCAGCAGATTAAGTATCTCTTCAATCTCGATATGATTGGCGACAACAACCCTGTACAGTATTGCGAGGTGAGCGACCCCGGCATGGAGGGTTTCCGCCTGATGGAGCAGCTAAACAGCAAGAACCGCTACTTCAAGAGCCTTAACCGTGGCGAGTTGGCGGGCAATAGCGACCATTACCCCTTTGCACAACGTGGTGTGCCCTGCATCTTCCTGGAGAACGAAGGTGGCGATGCCTTTGCCTACTATCACACCGTGCTCGATACGTGGAAGAATGCATACTTCGAGAGTTATGTGCCAACGTTTAAGTTGATTACGGATTTTATTGAGCAGTATAAATGAAAAAATGAGGCCTCCGACTGGAAGCCTCATTTTTTATTTGGTTACATCGCCTTAAAACTCCGAAGTAAAGTGGAATCTGATGTCCTTGAAATTCTCCTGTGCCTGTGCCAGTGCATAGCTTGTGTCGGCGAGGAACACATCGCGGCCATGCTTGTCAACAGCCATATTTGAGTGCTTGCGACGCTTGAAGTCGGCCAGCTGCTCGGCGTTGTCGCTCTCGATCCAGCACGCCTTGTGTATTGAGATAGGTTCCCAGCGACACTTTGCGCCATACTCGTGCTCCAGACGGTATTGGATAACTTCGAACTGCAACTGACCCACCGTGCCGATAATCTTACGACCATTGAGTGACGAGGTAAAGAGCTGCGCTACACCCTCATCCATCAGCTGATCCACACCCTTCGCTAGCTGCTTGAACTTCATCGGGTCGGCATTCTCGATATAGCGGAAGAGCTCAGGCGAGAACGACGGGATACCCGTAAATTTGAGTTTTTCACCCTCGGTGAAGGTATCGCCAATCTTGAACGTTCCCGTGTCGTGCAGACCCAC
>JAFOXS010000234.1 GCA_017391665.1 Alistipes sp.
ACATACGACACGATCTTGCCGTCTGCGCAAGCGCGACGCTCGGCCTCGAGGTTGACCTTGAAGTCGATGTCCTTCGACACCTCGCGGATAGCATCGGACACGCCCTGATTGCGTACAGCCTGCTCGGCCAGTCGAGCCTCGATAGCACCGAACTTGCCGTCAACATAGCGGTAAAGCTCCAGCGTCTTCTGGTCATTGTAGGTGTTGGCCTTCAGCAACGAAATCTCCGCATCTTTAGCTGCAATCTTCTGCTCCTGCTCGAGATCGTAGCGCGAAACGAGGTGATCCTCGCTACAAACAGGCATTGCGCAACGGTTGTTACCCCAGCCACCGAAGCCACCGAGGATGTTGCCTGCGTTCAGACCGAGGAACGAGGCCAAGCCCAACGAGCCAGCCACCGTGCCGTAGTCCACCTGACCCTGCGACGGAACGCGCACATCGTAGCCGTCCGTACTCTTAACATAGTGTCCCATATTACTTTTGTTTTAAGGTTGTGCCGAGGATTATTCCTCGACAGTACAAAAGTCGGGAATTGGGGAAGGGTACGGAAGGAGTTATTTGCAGGTTATTTGCGAGTTACTTGCACCATCGGGAAAGAGTTTGACAAACTCCGCCTCGATACGCTTGAAGTTAAATTCAAACGACTTGAGCATACGCTTGTCGGTTATCGTGTCAATCTTTTGGCACACGGCTTGTCTGGTGATGCCGAGGTGCTGGGCGATAGTGCTATGTGACATTCTTGCCTCATAGCAGAAGTAGGCGACCATTTGTCGAGCAGATACAACATCTTCGTGTCGTGATTTCGATTGAATGAGGATAGGTGAAATCTCGGTCTCATCCGATACGAGGCGCAGAACCTCTTTATATATTTTACACATAGAAAGCGATTTGATTGTTTTTATGTTTAGGAAGTTTACTTCCCGATCATCCAATAGGTATGGACACAGTTATCCCACCATTTCGTTGATATCAACAAAATGGCTACATAAATCAAATGCGCATTGTGGAAACATCACCCGACCGCATTTCGCTACGTCGGAATGATTCAGAATGGATAATAGGCTTTTGGCGCAGAAGTCGCAGGCACTTGACCCTCACGATAGAGAAGCGTCGCAGGGTCGTGGCTTTAAGTAGAATTGTTTGAGATAAGGTTTTTGGAGGAGCTTGCCACTCCGCACCATCCGTAGGCTCATCGAGATACTGCCCACCATCCGCGACGATGCACACAGGCTCCTCGACCGTATTCAGGTCGTGGATCATCGGCAACAGTAGCGTGATGATGAGCAGCAGCTCGATCGCTCGTTTCATTGTTCCTCGTCGATAGGTTGTGGTGGGGTTGTTTCATCCTCCCACCAGCAGAAGATAAGGTCGCAGGTTGTTGTTGTGTTCTCCATGTTTTACTTCGGTTTCAACGTACTACAAAATGTAGTAGGTACTTGAAACTTGAAAGTTTTTCAAGAATCTTAAAGAATTTACAGATACACGAACACCTGAATCACCGCACCACCCAGCACCGTAGCCGTGAAATCAAACCAATCCCACAGGCCGTATCGGAAGCCGTCGAACAGCTCCTTTGCAAAGGCAGCTACGATCGTCGGCACGATGCAGATAGGCATATCCAGCACAATGGCGAAAAATGCCGAAATAATGAGGCCAGCGATGAAGTGCAGATACTTGTCAGCACCGAAGCTCGCCAAAAAGGTCAAAATCTTATTCATGGCTAAAATGTTATAAGGTTATAAGATACTCCAACTCCAATATAGGGCGATACGCCTTCTCGGCTCATGCCGTAGCCCACCTGCACACCGACACCCCATCGGCTCGGCACTCGCTCAACGGTTGTTCGATAGATGGTGCGAGGGTACACCTCCATTCGCTTCAGCGAAACATCGTACCCCTCCACCTCGCACTTGTAGAGGCTGTCAGCAAAGGTGTAGCGAGAAATCGGAACGGCCACACGCACGGTGTCACGCACAATGATTGTGTCATTGCGCACCACTTCGACACTCGGCAGGTTGCGATAGACAACCCTTACTCGCTCGATCGTGTCGGCCACCACTTCA
>JAFOXS010000053.1 GCA_017391665.1 Alistipes sp.
ACCACCCAGCACGATAGCCGAAAGAATCTGATCTCTGTTCTGCTCGACGTAATCCGCCAAGCCAGCCTTGTTAAATGCCATAGTTGTACTGTTTTTTTTGTTGGTTTGTGAATTTTTACTTTTTGCGTGCAGCTGCGATGCGAGCTGCGAGGCTTGCGCCCTTCTCGACCTGCTCCGTGCGGAAATCCTCATGTGCAGGAGCTACGGCAGGGGCTTTGGCGAACTTCTCGACCTCGGCCGACATCTTCGTTGCGCCATCCTTGAGTGCCTCAATCTCGGCCTTCAGTGCTTCAATCTCGGCTTTCAATGCCTCGATCTCGGCCTTGTAATCGGGGGCCTCCTCCTCGGCAGGTGCTTCCTCCTCGGCCATCTCCTCCTCGGCAGGGGTCTCCTCCTCCGTGTCGGCTTCGGGTGCGATGATCTCGGCAACCTTGCCCTCGGCTACCTTGATAATCGTGCCATCTTCGAGCTTGTAGTCACCCTCGGGTGCCTCTGCACCCTCGCCATTCTCGGCCTCAATCATGACAGCATCGCCAACCTTGAGGTCTTCCTCTCCATCCCACACAAGGATGCCCTTATCGGTCGTGACCGATGCGAGCTTTACGAGGAACTTCTTGAACATTGCTTTGATACTCATTTTTGTATTTTTGGTTTTGGTTTGTGCCTTGAAAACTTCGGGGTCAATCGTGCCGACGATCTCCACCGAGAAGCCCTTGTAAGTGCCCCTCTTGACCTCCTCCCACACCGCGTCGTTGGTCACATGGTACTCGCCAAAGAGCGAGCCCTCCTCGATCTGCTCAAAGCCTTTCGGGTCGATTCCGTTCTTGGTGTCCTTGATGAAGATTTGGCGAAGATTCACACCTGCGACCTCGCTGTTGGCTTGGTGCATAACATTCACGCGATTCTGCCGACCATCGTAGAGGTATCGCTCGGCCAACTCTCGAATCTCCTTCGGGTCGAACATGATGTAGTACTCGCCAATGTGGGGGTCGATGCGGTAGATGGGGTAGTCGGCACGCAGGATGACACCGCGCACCAGTCGCTTCTCCTCGTCCGCTACCGAGTAGGTCTGCACTCGCTCGACCTTCGAGAAGAACATGAAGTCGCTCTCGACTGCGGGTCTATCCACAAGCGACACGCGCAGAATGCCGTCGGCTTCCAGCGGAAACACGGCCTTGTACAGTGGTAATCCGTTGAACTCTGCTTGCATATAGCTTTTCTCTCAAATATAAATTTCGCTTATATCGGTCACGGATTTGATTTTCAGCCGTTTAGCGTTTGGTTATGGGCACAAAAAAAAGCCCCGATGTGGGGCTTCTTGAGTAGGGTAGGGGTTAGAATGAGGCTTCGGCCTCGGTCTGCTGTTCGTATAGTAACTCGCCTTGCATCTCGCTCGCGACCACATAGGCCTTGACGGGTCGATTCGTACCGCTTGCCGTTGCCGAGGTGTTGTCGAGTATTTGGTTGAGCTTGGCCTCCTCGCTTGCACCCGTCAGTGTGCGCGTAACGGGTACATTCTGCACCACCGCAGGGGCATAGGTTTGCACCGAGGCGCCAGATATGTTGGGCATCGAGGTGGTCGATCCGTCCGTCTTGACCGCCAAAATAGACTTCACGTTTGCGATACCCGAAACCACAGCCGCAGCTGCAGCCGCAGCACCAAGCGCAGGACCAACAATCGGAATTCCAGCCATAGACTTGTAGGCTTCGGTTGCCGATTGATAAGTTGATATCGTCGTAGAAGCCACCGCCATAGCCTTTCCGAGGGCTGTTTCTTTGCCAACAATACCTGCAACCGAATCCGCAATATTAGCGGCTACCGCAAGGCCATTCTTTTGAAGTGCCTGCTTTGCTTTTTCGAGGTCTTCTTTGCTCTTTCGCTCTTTGAGGTCTCGGTCGAGCTGGTCTTGAAGGGCTTGGTCTTGCTTCTTCTTCATCTCCTCGAGGTG
>JAFOXS010000029.1 GCA_017391665.1 Alistipes sp.
GTCACCCATCAGAATGAGCACCAGCGTACCGATGAACTCAAACAAGCATTGTGTAAAAAAAGGTGTCTCCATGTTTATGTGTAGTTTAAAGATTAGTTATTCTTGAGTGTACGACGTACGGCATCATGCCAGCCATCAACGGCTACCTTCACCGACTCGCGATCCGTCGTAGGTGCGAACTCGCGCTCTGCCTGCCACTGCTTGCGGATCTCATCCAGACTCGACCAATAGCCAACGGCCAGACCTGCCAGATAGGCCGCACCAAGAGCCGTAGTCTCGGTAACCTCGGGACGGATAACACGTGTATTAAGGATATCCGACTGGAACTGCATCAGCAGATTGTTGCGTGCCGCACCGCCATCGACCTTGAGTTCCTTGAGCTCAATGCCTGCATCGCGCTGCATGGCATCCACAATATCGAGAGTCTGATAGGCAATACCCTCCAACGCTGCGCGTGCAATGTGTGCTGCCGTAGTGCCTCGGCTGATACCGCTGATGCTACCGCGAGCATACTGATCCCAATAGGGAGCTGCCAGACCAGTAAGCGCAGGAACGAAATACACACCACCTGTATCGGGTACCGACTCGGCCAGAGCCTCCACCTCGCTTGACGATGAGATTACGCCCAAACCGTCGCGCAACCACTGCACAACAGAACCTCCGACAAAGATACTACCCTCCAAAGCGTAATTCACCTTGTCGCCAATCTTCCACGCAACCGTTGTAAGGAGGTTATTCTTCGAGTCGATAGGCTTCTCGCCGCTATTCATCAAAAGGAAACAGCCAGTGCCATAGGTGTTCTTCACCGCTCCCGGCTCAACGCACATCTGACCGAAGAGTGCCGCCTGCTGATCGCCAGCAATACCTGCGATGGGGATATTGTCGGCAAAGATTGTAGAGTTGGTCGAGCCATACACCTCGCTCGATGAACGCACCTCAGGCATCATCGAGAGCGGAATATCGAACAAGCGAAGCAGATCCTCGTCCCATTTGAGGGTATGGATATTAAAGAGCATCGTACGCGATGCGTTACTTACGTCCGTAACGTGCACCTCGCCCTTTGTAAGGCGCCAGATAAGCCATGTATCGACCGTTCCGAACATCAGTTTACCCTGCTCGGCACGCTCGCGGGCACCCTCGACATTATCAAGAATCCACTTAACCTTCGTGGCGCTAAAGTAGGCGTCGATGATAAGACCTGTGCGTGAGCGGATAAACTCCGTATAGCCAGCCTCCTTCAATGAGTCGCAATACTCCGACGTACGGCGATCCTGCCATACAATGGCGTTATAGATAGGCTCCTCGGTCTCACGATCCCACACGATGGTGGTCTCACGCTGGTTGGTAATACCGATAGCGGCAATGTCAGCCGGAGCAATATCCATCGCAGTGAGTGCCTCGGCCATAACCGAAGCCTGTGATGACCAAATCTCATTGGGGTCGTGCTCAACCCATCCCGAGCGGGGGAAATGCTGTGTAAACTCACGCTGTGCCATAGAGCAGATCTGCCCCTTTTGATCAAAGACAATCGCTCGAGAACTGCTGGTTCCCTGATCGAGCGAAAGAATGTATTTTTCCATATTTTTCATTTTAAGGTTCAGTCGGAGAAACGCGGGAAGAGATCAAAATATTATTTCCACGCATACATTTTCTACAAATTTAACGATTTTATAAATAAAAAACAAAGGGCTGCCGACAAAACTGCGACAACCCTATATATTAAAACTACAATAGAACCGACTTATGGCGTCACTCGTCCGGGATAAGCCTCCAGAGCCTTGCCCAGGATAAAGAGTGCACGACGAAGATCATCCTTCTTCAGTACATACGCAATACGCACCTCGTTGCGGCCCTTGGTAGGATCCATATAGAAACCCGAGGCGGGAGCCATCATGACCGTTTCGCCTTCGTACTCAAACTCCGACAGGCACCATGCGCAGAACTTGTCGCTATCGTCAATCGGAAGGCTTGCAACGGTATAGAACGCACCCATAGGAATGGGTGAATATACTCCGGGGATCTTGTTCAGACCGTCAATAAGGCAGTTGCGACGCTCGATATACTCCTCGTAGGTGCGGATCATATATTTGCGCGGCACATCCAAAGATGCCTCGGCAACAATCTGACCGATAAGCGGAGGACTCAGGCGAGCCTGGCAGAATTTCATAACGGCCTTGCGCAGTTCGCGATTCTTGGTAATCAGAGCACCGATGCGGATACCGCACTCCGAGTAACGCTTCGACACAGAGTCGATAAGCACCACATTCTGCTCGATACCCTCAAGGTGGCAGGCCGAGATATAAGGCGAACCGGTATAGATAAACTCACGATAGACCTCATCGGAGAAGAGGAACAGATCGTATTTCTTTACAAGGTCGCGGATACGGTTCATCTCCTTGCGGGTATAGAGGTAGCCCGTGGGATTGTTGGGGTTACAGATCAAAATACCGCGAGTGCGCTCGTTGATAAGCTCCTCAAACTGCTCAACCTTAGGCAATGAGAAACCCTCCTCGATAGAGGTTGAGACGGTGCGGATCACCGCGCCTGCCGAGATTGCAAAGGCCATATAGTTGGCGTAGGCAGGCTCGGGGACAATAATCTCGTCACCAGGGTTAAGGCACGACATAAAGGCAAACAGCACAGCCTCCGAGCCGCCCGTAGTGATGATAATATCGTCGGGAGAGAGTTTGATTTGATACTGGTCATAGTAGCCAACCAGCTTCTCGCGAAGTGACAGGAAGCCGTCGCTGGGGCTATACTCCAACAATGTGCGGTCGATGGTCTTGAGTGCATCCAGACCCTCCTGTGGTGTGGGCAGGTCGGGCTGACCGATATTGAGATGATAGACCTTCACGCCACGGCGCTTTGCGTCATCGGCCAAGGGCACCAACTTTCTAATAGGCGATGCCGGCATGCGGATCGCACGTTCTGAAATATGAGGCATATTCTCTTTCTAACCTAAAAACTTCTTGCCGTCGAGCATACGCTGAATCTTCAACAGGACACCCGTACGGTGAATACTATATTTTGCAACAAAGGCCTGCATCGAGGCATAGGTTGCAGGATGATGATTGCGAATCCAATCAACACCATAATACAAGCCCGAAGTGGCCAACAAACCCGACGCAATAGTAACATAGAGTTGCACCTCAGGCGTGCAATCAAACACGTTGCACATATGCCAAGCGACAACCACCAGGCCATTGAGAGCGATGACATTAAGCGCCGTGATAACGTGACTGAAACCCAAGGCAATAAACATATGGTGAAGGTGCGTCTTATCAGGGCTGAAGGGCGAGCGACGCTGCAATATACGGGCAGTCATAACTCGCAGGGTGTCAAACACCGGTACAGCTAAAACGGCAAGAGTAAAGCTGATGGTCGAACCGGTAACCACATCGTATCCCGA
>JAFOXS010000342.1 GCA_017391665.1 Alistipes sp.
CAGGCACTGCGTAAGCTTACGGCCAGCATCTCAAAGACCAAGACCGTATGTATCTTCATCAACCAGCTGCGCGACAAGATCGGCGTTGTATATGGCAACCCCGAGACCACTACGGGCGGTAACGCACTGAAGTTCTACTCAAGTGTACGTATCGATATCCGCCGTGCATCGGTGATCAAGGATGGCGAGGAGCAGCTCGGAACCCGCACCAAGGTAAAGGTTGTGAAGAACAAGGTAGCACCCCCCTTCAAGCGTGCCGAGTTCGACATTATGTTCGGCGAGGGAATCTCAAAGATTGGCGAGATAGTTGATCTGGGCGTAGATTACGGCATCATCCGCAAGGCCGGCTCATGGTTCTCATACGGCGAGCAGAAGATTGGTCAGGGTCGTGACGCCGTGAAGGAGCTCCTGAAAAATAACGAGGAGCTGCGCAACGAGATTGAGGAGAAGTTGCGCGAGGCTATGAAAGCACAAAAATAACCACTAAAACAGCGGCAAAGCACAAGCACCGAGAGGTGTTTGTGCCGTGTCGTTTATACGAACCATCGAAACTTAAGTGCGTATGAACTATACTGCAGAGGACGAGATATTAATCCAGGCCAAGTGGGAAGCACTCGCCAAGTCGTGCGAGAGAATATGCAAAAACGAGGAGGATTGGAACTTTATCAAGCGAGCCTATTTCCTCGCTAAAGAGGCACATCAGGGAGTAAGACGCCGTTCGGGCGAGCCTTACTTCCTGCATCCTATTGCAGTAGCACAGATCGTAGTGGATGAGATCGGCTTGGGCGTTAAGTCGGTCGTGGCATCACTTCTGCACGACGTAGTGGAGGACACCGACTACACGGTGGAGGATATGGAGCATATCTTCGGCCATAAGATTGCATCCATGGTCGATGGACTGACGAAGATGTCGGGAGTTTTCAACGCCGACACATCGCGTCAGGCAGAGTATTTCCGCAAGGTTCTGCTCACACTCTCGGACGATGTTCGTGTGATCCTAATCAAGATCGCCGACCGTCTGCACAACATGCGCACACTGGGCGCCATGCCCCAGAACAAGCAGATCAAGATTACGGGCGAGACAATGTATCTCTTCGCTCCACTTGCATACCGACTTGGCTTACACGCAATTAAGACCGAGTTGGAGAACCTTTGCATGAAGTACCGATTCCCCAAAGAGTACGAGGAGATATCGCGCCAGATCGAGGAGACATCGGCAGCCCGCGACGAGTACATCCGCAAGTTCAATGCGCCCATCATCGAAGCACTCGACCGCAATGGTATTAAGTATGAGATATCGGGTCGCGTAAAGAGTCCATACTCAATCTGGACCAAGATGGTGCGCAAACAGATCCCATTCTCCGAGATTTACGACCTGTTTGCCATTCGCATCGTATTCCAGCCCCTGGACTTCCCCTCGGAGAAAACCCAGTGCTGGCAGGTATATTCATCTATCACAGATATTTACACTCCAAAACCCGACCGCCTGCGCGACTGGATCAGCATGCCTAAGGCTAATGGCTACGAGGCTCTGCACTCGACTGTGATGGGCCCTGACGGCATATGGGTTGAGGTGCAGATTCGCACCCAGCGCATGGAGGATATCGCCGAGCGAGGTTTTGCTGCCCACTGGAAGTACAAGAAGGCCACAATCTCGAACGACGAGGATGAACTGGACAAGTGGCTGAAGATGATTCGCACGGCTCTGGAGAGTCCGACGGAGAATGCAGTTGAGTTCCTGGACAACTTTAAGTTATCGCTCTATACCGATGAAATAGCGATATTTACACCCAAGGGCGAAGCACGCCACCTGCCATATGGAGCCACGGCTATCGACCTGGCGTATGACGTGCATACCAAGATCGGCAACTCGGCCATAGGCGCCAAGATCAACCACAAAATCATGCCCATCACGACCACTTTGACGAGTGGTGACCAGGTGGAGATCATCACCTCAGAGTCGGCCAAACCCAAGGCCGAGTGGTTGGAGTATGCCCTCACAGGCAAGGCCAAGCA
>JAFOXS010000298.1 GCA_017391665.1 Alistipes sp.
GTTCCCTGCTTGGGTTTTCTTCTTCTATTTCTTTTCTCCATAATTATCCTATCTCGTTATAGTGTGTATCTCGTTCAACGGCACGGAAGCCTGCTCTTTCGACCATTGCATGCATCTCCTCCACTCTCATCGTGGGACGCTGGTCATCGGCTCCTGCCATGGAATATATCTTTGTAGAGTCCTCGATGGTGCCATCCACATCGTCAGCACCAAACGAGAGAGCCATCTCCGTGGTCTGCTTGCCATACATCACCCAGTAGGCCTTGATGTGGGGCACATTATCCAGTATCAGGCGGCTCATAGCCAATGTACGCAGATCGTCAACGATGGGCACCTCGCCAATTTCGGACATAGGGTTGCCGTAGTTGCGATACTTCAGAGGGATGAAGGCATTGAAGCCACCCGTTACGTCCTGCAACTCTCTTAGACGCATAAGGTGGTCGATGCGGTGCTCCACACTCTCAATGTGGCCATAAAGCATCGTGGCGTTGGTCTTGAGTCCCAGCTCATGCGCCGTACGGTGTACCTCAAACCACTCCTGGGTAGAACCCTTGTCGGGGCATATCTGCTTTCTGATCTCCTCATCGAAGATCTCGGCACCACCACCGGGGATAGCCTCCATGCCGGCGTCGATAAGCATCTGCAAACCATCTCGTACCGAAAGACCAGCCTTGCGGATCATATACGAGAGTTCGATGGCGGTATAGGCCTTAACGGCAGCCTCGGGCAGAATGGCTTTCACGCGACGGATCAATTCATAGTAGAATTCGATCGTGTGGTCGGGGTGAACACCACCCACGATGTGCATCTCCGTTGCACCTTTGCCTACGAAAGAGCGTACCTTTGCCTCCATCTCCTCGATCGAGTAGTCCCACGCCTCGGCACTGCCACGCGGACGACGATAGGAGCAGAACTTGCAATTAAAGAGGCATACGTTGGTCGGCTCGATATGAAAATTCTTATTATAGAATACCTTGTCGTCGCTGATTGACCTCTTTTTTTCAACAGCCACCTCGGCCAAACGCCACAGCGGAGCATCGTGCCACAGTGTGAGGGCATCTTCCGACGAAAGGCGTGCGCCATCGGCAACACGCGAGAGTATATCTTCCCACTTTTCCATTATTTAGGTGCTTTTCGGTAAAGGTAGATTGCAATGAGTGTGAATATGATATTGGGGAGCCACACGGCCAGCATCACGGGCAGGCCACCACTCTTGGCAAACTCCTCAAACAGACGGTTGAGCATGATGTACGAGAAGCAGAGCACGATACCAATACCGATATGCAGTCCCGTGCCACCGCGCACCTTGCGCGAGGAGAGTGCCACGCCAATAAGCGTGAGGATAAACGTAGCGAAGGGGTAGGCATAGCGGGTATGGCGCTCCACCTCAATCAGGTTGATTGAGTCCGAGCCCTTGATGCGCTGCTGCTCAAGGAAACGGTTCAGCTCGCCGATCTTCATCGTCGATACGGTTTGTTCGATACGTCCCAGCTCCTTCACGTCGATGTTAATGAGCGTATCCAGGTCACGCAGCTGCTCGAAGTGCTCCACGCCCTGCTCGTCGATATGGCGGGTGATGTAGCGCTGAGCCTTCCAGCGACCAGTCTCGGGATCAACCGTAACGTCCGAAGCCTCGAGCGTGGCGGCAATGGCCGTGCCCTCATAGCGTTCGATGGCAAGGTACGAGGCTTTATTGGTAGTGTTGAATCCGCGCACATAGACAAACTCGCCGGGTGCCACCTGGCGATAGATGTGACGGTCGTACTGTTCGTTCTTATACTTCTTGAAGTAGGTCTGGCGGAACTTAACGCAGGCCACCTGCGACTCGGGAATAACCCATAGGTTGAGAGCAAGCGAGAGCAGCGCGATAAAGAGCGAGCCCAGGAAGTAGGGCCACATCAGGCGGCGGAAACTCACTCCACCCGAGAGCATGGCGATAATCTCGGTCTGGTAGGCCATCTTCGAGGTGAAGAAGATCACCGAGATGAAGGTAAACAGACCACTAAACTGATTTATGAAGTCGGGGATGAAGTTGATGTAGTAGTCGAAGATGATGGCCGACCACGGCGCGTGCGACTCGGTGAAGTTATCCACTCGCTCGGCGTAGTCGAACACCACCAGGATCACAGTAATCATGGCGATGGCGAAGGCGTAGGTTCCCAGGAACTTGCGCAGTATGTATCGGTCGAGGATCTTATATCCCGGCCACGACAACTTTATCTTTTGGTTCATACTCATCCTACAGACGTCGGCTTAACTTTTCAAC
>JAFOXS010000061.1 GCA_017391665.1 Alistipes sp.
GCCGCACAGCCCACACAGGAGAGAGTACTCGCTATGGCGACACGCAACCGTGCTGAACGTCTGTCGATGGGCTTGCACACGGCAGGCATCACCATAGGAGAGAACAATCAGTCCACGCAGCAGGTCTTTACGGTCAATTCGGCGCTCCATGGCGTACGACATGATGATATAGAGGATGATGAGGCTACCGATGTGCTTCTCCACGACCAGGAGCGCACCATCTCCTCCAGACGTCACCACCGTCTGCCCGTGCGAGTGGGAGTTACTTTGCGTTACAACCTGTCGGATCGCTGGGCAATAGAGAGCGGCGTGGCATACACCAAGCTATCGTCAGAAAATTCGCTGGGCGACAGTGCCAATTACTACGACGAGCGCACCACGCTGCACTACATAGGCATACCCGTAAATGCAGTGTACAACATCTATCAGTCGCATCGCCTTACGGTATATGCATCGGCAGGTATTATGGCTGAAAAAGCCGTTTCGGGGGATATGCGAACAAATTATTTTCTTAATGGGGAGAATATAAATACTCTGCACTCGGATGTGAGCATAAAACCCCTGCAATGGAGTGTAAATGCTGCTGCAGGTGTGCAGTACAACCTATCTCGCTGGATAGCTTTATATGCCGAGCCGAGCATCGGCTACCACTTCGATAACGGCACAACGATAGAGACGCTCTACAACGAGCGTCCGCTGGATTTTAATCTTGGTGTAGGATTACGATTTACTCTGCGATAGGCTCCTCAAAGCCATCGGCCGAGAGATAATCTATGAAAAGACGTCCCGAGAGATGATCCACCTCGTGCTGGAAGATGACGGCCGTGAAGCCCTCGATATGCTCGGTGTGCTCCACCCACTGCTCGTCACGATAGCGCAGAACAATATGTTGCCAACGGCTCACATTGCCATACAGTTCGGGCACTGACAAACACCCTTCACCGCCATCGGCCTTCTCGCCTATGCGCTCAACGATTTCGGGATTAAGATAAAACTCGAAAGGTTCGCCCTCCTTATCAAAGCGTTGCACGGCAATCATCGCTCGACGCACGCCCACCTGCGGTGCGGCAATACCCACACCCTCGGCTTCGGGGTTCTGCACCGTCTGAAGCATACGTTCACGCAGAAGAGCATACTCCTCGGTGCGAAGCAGCGACTCACTCATTGGCAGGGACTCCTCGCGCAGAGCCAGAGAGTCGGCCTCAATGTCGATGCTCAACACTCGCATTATGCCTTGGCCATCGGCGTGAATCACGTCACGCTCAGCCGCAGTGAAGGTCTCGCCGCAAGCGGCAAGACCCAAAGTGGCTGCTATCATCAGCAAAAGGTGTTTCATTACTATACTCGCTCCTTGATATCCTCGGGCAACTCGGGCATTGCACCAGCCTGCGTGCAGACAAACGCCGCAGCTTCAACGGCCAGCATATGCGCCCAGCGCACCTCCAGACCGCCCAGCATACCCGACACGAATACACCCGTAAAGGCGTCACCCGCACCAACGGTATCGACAACCTCAACCTTGGGTGTAGGCAGGCACGATGCGTTATCATCCTGGCAATACACGAAGCTACCCTCCGTACCGCAGGTGATTACAAGAATATCAAGTTTGTAGTCATCGATCAACGTGTGTGCAGCCATATGCTGATCCTCGCAGGGAACATCTACAAGGCGGCACATCTCGAAAAACTCCTCGCGATTGACCTTGATCATGTCGCTCATCTTGAGTGACGACTCAATAATCTCCTTAGAGTAATAGTTGCCACGAAGATTGATGTCGCACACCTTCACGGCCTCCTCGGGCATGGCGGCAACATATGCCTCGATGGTCTTGCGAGTCACCTCGCTACGCTGCGCCAGCGTGCCGAAGCACACAACAGCGGTATGCTTTGCCAGCTCCTCCATCTCCGCA
>JAFOXS010000212.1 GCA_017391665.1 Alistipes sp.
CTCTCTATAAAACTCTTGTCACACCCCAAAACTTCTTATGATTGAGCTATTTTGAGGCTGGTCGCAGATTGAGGGTGCGAAGCATACTTTGGGCGTATGTGAGCAACCCGAAATCAAGCCAGACGCCAAAAGAGCCAATCAGAAGAAGTTTTTACTCGATCTCCCAATCGACGCCATCCTTGCGGTCCTTAACGCGGATACCAATGGCAGTGAGCTCGTTACGAATCTTATCCGATGTTGCCCAATCCTTGTTGGCCTTGGCATCCTGACGAACAGCCAGGATCATATCGACAACCTTCTTCAACATATCGCCACCTCCTGCGGCACCCTCCTGCTTCTCATTCTTTAGACCGAGTATGTCGAATGTGTAGAGGGTGAAGATGCGCTTGAGCTCCGTGAGGTCGGCCTCCGAAATAGTCTGCTGGCCCTCGGCAATCTGGTTGATAATGCGAACATAGTCGAACAAAGCCGAGATAACCATCGGCGAGTTCAAATCATCATCCATAGACTCCTGACAACGCTTCGCCAGGTCGGCCACCACAATACCCTCTGACGTAGCAGCGGCGGGCTTCAGCTTGCCCAGGGTCTCAATACCCTTCATCAGGCGGTCAAGGCCCTTCTCGGCAGCCTGCAATGCGGCATTAGAGAAGTCAAGCGTTGAGCGGTAGTGAGCCTGAAGGATAAAGAAGCGGATGGTCATAGGCGAATATGCCTGCTCCAGCTTGGCATGAGTTCCGGCAAAGAGCTCCTCCATGGTAATGAAGTTGCCGTACGACTTACCCATCTTCTGACCGTCAATGGTAATCATATTGTTGTGCACCCAGTAGCGAGCCGAATCCTTACCCAATGCTGCCGTAGCCTGTGCAATCTCACACTCGTGGTGGGGGAACATCAGATCCATACCGCCACCGTGAATGTCGAACTGCTCACCCAGATATTTGCACGACATAGCCGAGCACTCCATATGCCAGCCGGGGAAACCATCAGACCAAGGCGATGGCCAGCGCATAATATGCTCGGGCGAAGCCTTCTTCCAGAGAGCGAAGTCGTAAGAGTGAAGCTTGTCGCCCTGACCGTCCAGATCGCGGGTATTGGCTACAATATCGTCAAGGTTTCGACCCGATAGTTTGCCGTAGTGGTAATCCTTATTGTATTTCTCTACGTCGAAATAGACCGAACCATTTGACTCATAGGCGTAGCCTGCATCAAAGATGCGCTTCACGAAGTCGATCTGCTCGATGATGTGACCCGATGCGTGGGGCTCAATCGAGGGTGTGAGAACGTTCAACTGCTCCATAGCCTTATGGTAACGCTCGGTGTAGTAGTGAGCAACCTCCATAGGCTCCAGCTGCTCCAGGCGAGCCTTCTTTGCAATCTTATCCTCGCCCTCATCGGCATCGTGCTCGAGGTGACCAACGTCGGTGATGTTACGGACATAGCGTACCTTATAGCCCGAAGCCTTCAGGTAGCGGAACAACAAGTCGAATGTAATAGATGGGCGGGCATGTCCCAAATGGGGATCACCATAAACGGTAGGACCACATACATACATGCCTACACGGCCCTCATTGATGGGCTCAAACGCCTCCTTGCGACGTGAGAGCGTATTGTATAAATTGAGTTTTGATTCCATAATCACAATATTTTCTACAAAAATAGCGATTTTTTCGCTCATATGCACCTCCTGCCACATAAAAATACCCTATTACATTCAAATTATACCTTATGCGGAAATATCTTTAGATATTTGAAGTTAATTTTGTAACTTTGTCGGCAAAATTTATTAGAAACATTACATCATGAAGTTTACAAAGGCAATATACACCCTTGCATTGGCGTTCATCCTATGCATCGGCGGTGCCACGGCTCAGGAGCTGCGCTTTAACTCAAACCACAAGTTCAAGATTGTTCAGTTCACCGACGTACACTGGATATATGACGACCCTAAATCGGAGGAGGCAGCCGAGCGTATGCGCGAGGTGCTTGACGCCGAGCGTCCCGATCTGGTGGTATATACGGGCGATATTATCTTCGCCAAGCCTGCAGCGCCAGCATTGCAGAGGGCTTTGGAGCCCGCCATTGAGCGTGGTATTCCATTTGCTGTAACGTGGGGCAACCACGACGACGAGCAGGATATGACCCGTGCCGAACTATCGGCATATATCAAGGATATGAAGGGCAACCTCACATCACACACCGAAGGCATATCGGGTCAGACGAACTATACGCTCAGCGTAAAATCTTCGGACGGCAGACGTGATGCGGCCGTGCTCTACATCTTCGACAGCCACTCATATTCGAAAATCGAGCGAGTGAAGGGCTACGACTGGATCAAGCACGATCAGGTGGCATGGTACATCGAGCAGAGCAAGGAATTCACAGCAAAGAACGGAGGCTCACCCCTGCCCGCACTGGCATTTATGCATATTCCGTTGCCCGAAATGCGCGACATGACCCAAAATCAGAACATCTATATGGTCGGCACTCGCAAGGAGATGGTTTGCGCTCCCGAGATCAACACAGGCCTTGCTACGGCAATGCTCTCGGCGGGCGACGTGATGGGACTGTTTGTAGGCCACGACCACGTGAACGACTATGTTGTGGACTGGTACGGCATACTGATGGGTTATGGCCGATTTACGGGTGGCAAGACCGTATATCACGACATCCCGCAAGGCAATGGTGCCCGCGTGATAGAGCTCACCGAAGGTTCACGCGATATTCACACATGGATTCGCATAAAGGATGGTAAGGTAATCAACGAGGTTAACTTCCCCGCAGATGCAGAGTAATAACAGAAAGAAACAAAAAAAATAGAGAAATATGAATTTTAACCGTTGGGACAGAATAGTTGGCTGGTGTGTCTTTGCCGTGGCCGCTATCACATATTTGCTTACGATGGAGCCCTCGTCGAGTCTGTGGGACTGCGCCGAGTTTATCGCCACATCATATAAGCTGGAGGTGGGACACCCGCCCGGGGCACCTCTGTTTATGCTTATGGCTCGCATAGCGACGATGTTTGCACCATCGTCATACTATGTACCTCACATGGTAAACGGCATGAATTGTCTGGCGAGTGCATTCTGTATCCTGTTCCTTTTCTGGACCATTACACATCTCTCACGCCGTATCTTTACCGCAGGCGGCAGAGAGTTCTCTACGTCGCACAAAATTGCCGTGCTCGGTGCCGGAGCCATAGGTGCATTGGCATACACATTTACCGATACGTTCTGGTTCTCGGCCGTAGAGGGTGAGGTGTATGCCCTCTCGTCGATGTTCACAGCTCTCGTTGTGTGGCTCATGCTCAAGTGGGAGGAGCAGGCCGACGAGCCTCACTCTACACGCTGGATAATACTCATCGCCTACCTTATGGGACTTTCAATCGGTGTGCATATCCTGAACCTGCTCACCATACCTGCGCTGGTATTTATCTACTATTTCCGCAAATACGAGAAGATCACACTTAAGGGTATCATCTACGCCACATTCATTGCGCTGGCCATCCTCGGATTTATCAATGGTATCATCATCCCCTACACCGTTTATCTGGGTGCTATGGTCGATGTGTTCTTTGTAAATACGCTGGGGCTGCCCGTAAACCTCGGTATCACGGTATTTGCATTGGCAATGTTTACCGCACTATTCTATGCCATCTTCCGCACGCATCGTGCCGGCAAACGTGTATGGAATCTTATTCTGGTAGCTACGACAATGATTCTTATCGGATTCTCATCTTACGCCACCGTGACGATTCGTGCCGTAGCCAATCCTCCGATGAACAGCAACAACCCCAACAACCCGCACGCGTTGCTGGCCGTACTTAACCGCGACCAGTATGGCAACCGTCCGCTGTTGTATGGCCCCTACTACTCATCGCCCGTGGATGATGTTGTCGAGGAGACGTCGTATAGCTACAATGCCGAGACCAAGCGCTATGAGCAGGTAACGCAGCTCGTCGATTACACCTACCCCTCGGAGTTCAAGCACTTCTTCCCCCGTCTGTGGAATGCCAACAAGGGAGAGAGCGCTTATAAGCCATGGGCTGCATATCGCACAAAGATAGATGTTTTGCGCGACGAGAACGGCGAGCCTCTGACCGATGAGCAGGGCAACGTAATGCGTGGCGAGGTGCTGGACTTTGGCCGTACGGTATATGACAGCGTCACGGGAGAGACCTTCATCGAGCCCACGTTTGGCGAGAATCTCTACTACTTCTTCACCTATCAGCTCAACTATATGTACTGGCGCTACTTCCTGTGGAATTTCGTAGGTCGTCAGGACGATATACAGGCCGATGGCGAGACCATCGCCCATGGCAACTGGTTGTCGGGTATCACAGCACTCGACGAGATTTATCTCGGCCCGCAGAGTGGCCTGCCCCGCGAGATGGCCGAAAACCCTGCTCGCAACACCTATTTCTTCCTGCCATTCCTGCTCGGTTTGTTGGGACTTATCTATCAGCTCAACCGCGACCAGCGCAACTTCACCGTAGTGATGTGGTTATTCATCATGATGGGTATCGCCCTGGTGGTATATTTCAACACTGGCCCCGGCGAGCCTCGCGAGCGCGACTACGTATATGCTGGTTCGTTCTACGCCTTCTGTATTTGGATCGGCATGGGTGTATTGGCCTTCTACGACCTGATCACACTGGCTCTGGGCTCAAAGCAGACCCGCGCGGCAGCTATCGCAGCCACCGTTCTCTGCGTCAGCGTTCCGGCGGTACTTGCTACCGAGAACTGGGACGATCACGACCGTTCGGGCCGTACGATGCCCCGCGACATAGGTTGGAACTACCTGCAATCGTTGCCTCAGAATGCAATTCTGATTAACTACGGCGACAACGACACCTTCCCCGTATGGTACAACCAGGAGGTGGATGGAGTACGCCCCGACGTGAGAGTCATGAACTCCAGTTATCTGGGTGGTGGCTGGTATATCGACGAGATGAAGACGGCTGCCAACGATGCGGCACCCGTGCCATTCTCACTGCCGGGCAGCAAGTATCACTATGTGAACGATGCTGTACCTATCCGCGACCGTGTGGATCGCGTAGTGGATATACAGGAGATCATCGACTTTATCGCCCGCGAGGATGATGCGACGAAACTACAGCTCGTGGATGGTTCTATGATTGATTACATCCCTGCACGTCGTATCGCAATCCCAGTAAACAAGGATAATGCCATCGCATCGGGCATTGTAAAGGAGGAGGATCGCGACCTGATGGTGGATACCGTGTATATCAACATCTCGGAGCGCAAGACTCGTATCGACAAGAGCGAGATGATGCTTCTGGATCTGTTGGCCAACTTCGACTGGAATCGCCCCATATGCTTCACGCAGATCTATATCCTGCAGGACTTCGGCTTGCTGGATTATCTGCAGTTTGATGGCTACTCTTATCGCCTTGTGCCAATTCTTACCCCCTATCAGTCGGCATGGGATATTGGTCGCATCGATACCGACGTAGCATATCCCCTGCTCAAGGAGACATTCCGCTATGGCAACATAGCCGACGAGGGTGTTCTGGCCGACCACTTTACGCAGTACAATCTGCGAGCATCGCGTGCCCGCGAGGCATTTGCCCGTGTTGCTAACCAGCTTATCGAGGAGGGCGAGAAGGAGAAGGCTCTGGAGTTGCTGGATAGAGGTCTGGAAGTATTGCCCTCGCCAAAGCTCCGCTACTCTGACTCCAACACATATCCCTTCCTGGAGGGTTACTACACGCTCGGTGAGTGGGAGAAGGGCGATGCATTGATGAATGACTACATCGAGACTCTCATCCAGTACATCGAGTATTATCTGCAGTTCGATGGTGTGCAGGCTTCGCTCGTGAATAACATCATCCATGAGAAGATGTCGAGCCTGTTTGAGCTGTATTATCTGGCAGCATATGCACGACGTGATGAGATTGTAACATCGCTCAACGACTATTTCCGCACGTTCGGCTACACGGACGAGGAGTTGATTATGCCGGGTGCTGATCCATCGACTATGATAGATGCTCCTGTAATTGATATTGAATAAACTATGATTAAGACTCTGACCCGAATACTACTCATCCTCGCTTTGGCTGCCACTGCCTGCCAGCCAAAGGGGAATGTTACGCTACAGGATTTCACGCTTGAGCTCTATAAGCCCCAGTATGCCTCAGGCTTCGAGATTATTGGCGCCGAGGGTAGAGAGTCCTCAATCCTGCGCATACACAATCCATGGCAGGGAGCAGAGGATATCACAACCAATCTATTCATCGCACGCAATGGCGAGCCGACACCTGCGGGGTTTGAGGGACAGGTAATCGATGGCGACATCGAGCGTGTGATCTGCATGTCTTCGTCGCATGTAGCCATGTTTGATGCTATCTCAGAGGTAGAGCGCGTAGTGGGTGTTTCGGGCAAATATTTCATTTCGAATGAGTATGTCAGTGCAAATGAGAGTGTGCTCGATGTCGGTTACGACAGCGAGGCCAACTATGAACTCATAGTTGCTCTGGATCCCGATATCGTACTGCTGTATGGTATAACTGGCGCCTCGTCAATAGAGAACAAACTGCGCGAGCTACGAATCCCCTATGCCTACATCGGAGAGTATCTGGAGGAGGCTCCGCTTGGCAAAACGGAGTGGATGGTTGCCGTGGGAGAGATCGTCGGACAAAGGGCAAAGGCCGAACAGGTCTTTCAGCAGATTCCCGTGCGATATAACCAACTTAAGGAGGCAGCCGCCGCTGCGTCATCAGCCAAACCCAAGGTGATGATCAATACACCCTATGCCGATTCGTGGGTGATGGCCTCAACATCGAGTTATGTAGCACGTCTTATCGCCGATGCTGGAGGCGACTACATCTACCGCAAAAACACTTCGAACAGCTCCATGCCCATCGACCTTGAAGAGGCTGCACGACTCAGTGCCGAGGCCGATGTATGGATCAATGTGGGCAGCCTGACAAGTCTTAGCGATATGCGGCGTCAATTCCCGAAATTTGCCGATACGCCCTGCGTGGTCAAGGGTGAGGTATATAATTGCGACAAGCGCAGTGAGCCGGGACGTGGCAACGATTACTGGGAGTCGGGCATTGTAAACCCCGACATCGTATTGCGCGATTTGATCAAGATTTTCCACCCCGAACTAATCAATGAGGAGTTTGTATATTACCGACAACTAAAATAGTTCTATCAAAAAAAGAGAGCCAATCCACTACAGATTGGCTCTCTTTTTCATAATATCAACTCCTATTACAACGCAATCTTGAAGATGCACTTCTTAACGTGACCCTCGCCGAGCATGGGGGCATGGCCATCCTCGGGGAAGAGAATAGAGAACTGACCCTGGGCAACAGTATAAAAGCACTGCGGAATATCAGTAAAGAGCTGAATATCCTTCGCCTCATCAAAATCGGTCTCGGGAGTGAGGCAATCCTTCTTCTCGCTCCAGCCAAATACCTCGGCAGGACCAGCCAGCAACAACTGAATGTCGATATACTTGCGGTGAAGCTCAAGGCGAGCCTGCGAAACCTCACGCAGATCCATCTCCTGAACCATCACGAAGATGTTATCACCATCGATGTCGTGACGACCGCAAGGGAGTGACGCTACATCGTTATTGTCGATAAAATCGAATACCTGCTGAAAACGAGGATGCAATGATGCATACTGCGCTTTGTTTTTCAATGAATCAAGAATCATAATATTTTGGGTTAATTGGTTTTGCCGTTGTACAATATGCGCGCAAATACGGGATAGTGGTCCGAGTATCGCACACGATTATCCACCCTCTGACCAAGGCTGTCGCTTATGACGTGTTCCTGTGCCTGCTGCGCCTGCTCAAGCGTAGGCTCGGCCATCTGATTGCCATACGAGCGAACCCACACAGTGTCGCGCTGACCCGCACGACGACGAACCGACTGCTCCAGCGTCCACGAATCGATCACTTCATACGACAGAGGTTCAAACTCCTCGCCCGAGAAGATATAGTCGATTCGCAACATATCGAAGAATCCGCGATATGTGTGCGAATAACCTCGGCCCGCCCAGCGGAATGCATCGCGCAGATCCCGAGATACGGTACGGTAGGTGTATGATATGGGAGTATCGTTGAAATCACCACACACGATGGCAGGATATGGCGATGCGGCTACCATCTGCGCCAACATGTCGGCCTGCGCAGCACGCAGAGCATTATTGTCGGCAAGACGATGAATCATGCTACGCATCTTACCCAGTGAGTCATCCTCGAAGTATGCGTGATTCTCGATGTAATCACTATCATCACGACGTATCGCCGTTGTATGCAGGTGGTTGTTGAAGATACGCAGCGTATCTTCCGTCGTGCCACGCTTTACAACGATATCGGCCCACACAAACTCCTTCAGGGAGTCAATTCTTCCGGCTCGGATAATCGGATAGCGGCTATAGATGGCGGGGCTCAAATCCACGCGTGAAAGCGATCGCGGCATAGGGCGCAGAGGCTCAAGCAGGGAGTCTGCAATGTCGCTGAAACCCATCTCCTGAAGGCACACAATATCGGGATTGATAGTCTTGATCATCGAGATGATGGAGTCGATGCAACGCTCGCCTTTATCGTCGATAAAGCTGCGCACGTTGTACGAGAGCACCTTTAGCGCTCGGCTATCATAACGGGGACGCAGATTGGGCTCGGTATAGACACGGCGCATCTCCAGTTTATAGAAGTGCGACAATTGTGCTATACCACACAACGAGATAATGAGCATAAGCGAAGCCACCACCACGCGCCATCGCACAATCCAGTAGAGCGTCAGCAGCGCCTGTGCAGCATAGACAAACGGCGCAACAAGACCCAATGTTGAGACCCATCCCCACTCTCGCGGATCGAGCGTCGGCACAATGAGCGTAGCGATAAAGAGCGCAACAACGCACAGCGTGACAATACCCATTGCAATATCAACGAGTAGTCCCACGGTTGAGCGTTGATTTTTGCGTCGTCCGCTCGGAGAGGAGTACGTTCTGCCGTAGTAGTCTGCCATCGGTTAGAAGAAGATTTTACGTTGTTTTCTCCACCAGTAGAGCAATCCCAGACCCCAAAGCATACCACCCAGGTGGGCAAAGTGAGCCACACCCGACTGATATCCCGACAATCCGAAGAAGAGTTCGAGCAGACCATATATCAACACAAACCACTTAGCCTTGAGGGCTATGGGTGGGAAGATGAGCATAATTACATTATTGGGATGCAATACACCATAGGCCAGCAGCAGGCCAAACACTGCACCCGAAGCGCCCACCGTAGGCACATACAGTAGATGCATGGCCGACTGCATGCCACCCGCTGCAAGAGCATGCTGATACTCGGCATATCCCACGCCAAGCTGCAACAGGGCTGCACCTACGCCACATACCATATAATAGGTGAAGAATCGCTGCGAGCCCAACTCATACTCCAACTGACGGCCAAACATCCACAGAGCAAACATATTGAAGAAGAGATGTGATACACCGCCATGCAGGAACATATAGGTGAAGATCTGATAACTATGAAAGAATGAGCTCTCAACATTAAAGAGCGCAAAGCGAGCTATGAGTTCCTCACCCGCGGGCAAAAGCGTGGTTGCCAACAGAGCAACGCAGTTGGCTATGATAATATTCTTAACTACCGGAGGGGTAGCGGGTTGTCTATATGCGTACATAACTATTTTCTTACCGCCAAGCGGTGTTAGCTTAATTTCGATTTCAACTCCTCGAGGGTAATCTCCGCCATGATGCTCTTACCCGAGGGTGTAAAACTATAATTCTCACATTTACCGAGACGAGAGAGCATATCCTGCGCCTCAGCCTCCGTTATACCTTGTTGCAGACGTGATGCTCGATATGCCATTACACGAGCCATATCGCTGCGCATACGCTCCCTGGCATCGCCCTGCAACCCGACCTCATGCAACAGATCGTAAAGCAAAGTGTCGGCCTGCTCGCCCACAACGCTCGCCGGCACACCTCCAAGCACCACACGGCAATCATCCTTAAGGGTCATATCGAAACCCAAGGCGGCAAACTCAACTTCATGCTCCGCAAGCAGCTGGAAGTCATCCTCAGAGAGAGTTAACTCCTCGGGGAAAAGCAACTTCTGAGAAGCCATGCTACCCTGTCCGAGCATCGACATATAATCATCGTAAAGCAGGCGCTCTTTCACGCGACGCAGATCAACAATCAGGGGACGCCCCGCGCTCATGGCTATGGCATAACCTCCGATAAGCGGCACTACGGACGAGAATTCGAGGCTCGCCTCATACTCTATCTGCGACTGCATCGCCGAAGGGATAAACTCCAGCGTACTCTCCGACATCGTGCTCTCCATCTCGATAGAGGATGCTGCAGGCATTGCAAATTCCGACTCTATATCCTGATACTCCTCAGCAACGGGTTTTGCCATCTCATGCTCAATAAGCACTGGGGCAGCAGAAAGAGAGAAGTCGCTAGCCGATGAAATCTCACTCCACGACACATCACGCAGACTATCTGATTTGGGTGTAACAACGCGTGGCTTTGTGGCTGGCATCGCCGCTGGTTTTGCCGCTGCACTGCGCTGTGCAAGTTCAAACGGATCATCGAAGGCTCCATCGAGAGCCTCCGTAGGCTCTGCCACATCGATATAATCCTCGCGGAAAGGGTTATAGTCGGCAAGTGAAGTACTCTTGGGCTCGGCATATATCGCTCCCTGCGAACTGCCCAGCACCGGAATATTTATAGCGACACTATTGTCAAAGTCCATCATCGCCACACTGCCACTCTTGGCCAACGTGCTACGCACGGCAGCCGTTACGATCTGATTCACCTCCTCGGTATCTGCAAAGTGAACTTCGGTCTTATGGGGTGACACATTCACATCTATTCGCTCGGGGTCAATGGTAAGGTAGAGAAAGTACGACGGCGCATCCTTCTCGGGAATCAGTTTCTCGTAGGCCTTCATGATGGCGCGATAGATTCGCGGCGAATTGAAGTAACGGCCATTAACGAAGAGATACTGCTCGGTATTCTTCTGCTTGGCAGCCGACGGACGGCCAACATAGCCCTGAACCTTCACAATAGTAGTATCGACATCGACCTCCAAAAGATTGGTCTTTATATGGCGACCCACAACGCCAATGATACGCTCCTGCAACGATCCGCCCTCCAGTGTCATAATGGGCATATCGTTCGACATCAGGCAAAAACGAATCTGCGGATTGCAGAGCGCCACCTGTCGGAAGACACGCTTGATGGCATTAACCATTTTGGTGCGGTCGTTATTGAACTTACGACGTGCGGGAGCCGTATAGAAGAGGTTACGCACCAAAAACTGCGAACCGACGGGACACATCGTGGGAGTCTGCGAGATGAACTCGCCTCCGTTGACAATGGTGATGGTACCTATTTCGTCTTCAGCCTGACGGGTGCGCAGTTCGACCTGCGCTACGGCAGCAATCGAAGCCAGAGCCTCGCCACGGAAACCAAAGGTCTGCAAACGATACAGGTCATCGAAGGTCTCGATCTTGCTCGTTGCATGGCGGTCGAATGCCATACGAGCATCCATGGGCGACATGCCGCAACCATTGTCCACAATCTGAATAAGTTCCAAACCCGCATTACGGAAGTTGACCGTAATGGACGTCGCACCCGCGTCGATGGAGTTCTCCATCATCTCCTTTATGGCAGATGCAGGATTATCCACGACCTCGCCTGCCGCAATCTGGTTGGCGACAATCTCGGGTAGCAAACGTATTCTATTCTCCATCGGGTTTGGGGTTATTCTTTATTCAAATTCGATATCAGTAATCTCCAACTCATCACCCTCGACGTAGTCGTTAGGCACGATGATAATTGGAGCATAGGGATCAAACTCCTTATACTCATTCATCTGGCGCTCAATCTGCTTCGATGAGGCGCTATTGGATGTAGCCATCTCGAATATTGCACCAATTCGGGGCACAAGCACATAGATAAAGATTGCAATCAATATCAAACCCAGGCCCATAGTGAGCATCTTGTTTCGCTTGTCGGAATTGCGCTCCTTCTGCTCCTTCATTCGGCGGAATTCACGAGCCTCGCGCTTGGCCTTGATATACTGTCCAGGCTCATATTCGCCCTTCTCGGCCATACGCTCACCTCTGAGCTCGGCACGACGCATCTCACGCTCCTCCTTTGCGGGGTCATAGTAGCGCGGAATGTAGTTGAACTTATTGGCGTGACGCTTGTGTGGTGAGAAAAATCCCATAATACTCTCTTTTTATAAGTTTATACTATCTAAAGAAGTTCTTCATGCGCTCGAAGATATTCTGCTGCTCAACGCTCTCGGCCTCCTTGAAGTGGGGTTGATCGGAGAGCTTCTCAACCAGCTTACGCTCCTCTGAAGTAAGAGATGAGGGGATGGTTATATCCACAACAATCAGAATATCGCCACGGCCGTAGCCATTCACATCAGGCAGACCCTTGCCTCTGAGGCGCAGCACCTTACCGGCATGGGTACCAGCAGCAATCTTGATCTTGGCCTTGCCATCGATTGTGGGAACCTCCACCTCGCCTCCGAGGATACAGGTTGTAACCGTAAGGTTCAGATTGTGAATCAAGTCGTTGCCGTCACGGATAAGTTCGGGGTTACGCTCCTCGTCAATCATCACAAGCAGATCGCCATTCACGCCACCACGGCGTGCAGCATTACCCTTGCCCTGAACCGTTACAGCCATACCTTCGCCTACACCTGCGGGGATCTTGATCTCCACGACCTCGTCACCACGCACTACGCCCTCGCCCGAGCACTTGTCGCACTTTGCAGTAATGGTCTTACCCTCGCCACCGCACGTAGGACACACACTCTGTGTCTGCATACGGCCAAAGAAGGTATTCTCAACGCGATTCACCACACCCGCACCATTACATGTCGAGCAGGTTGCATACGATGAAGAGTCCTTGGCACCCGTGCCACCACACTTATCGCACGCAATGGTCTTGCTGATCTTGAGTTTCTTGGTGGTGCCATTGGCAATCTCGGATAATGTAAGCTTAACCTTCACACGAATATCCGAGCCGCGATTTACTCTGCGACCGCCACCACCACGTGATGAAAAGCCACCAAAGTGTCCTCCGAAGATATCTCCAAACTGCGAGAAGATATCCTCCATAGAGAAACCGCCACCGAAGCCGCCACCAAAGCCGCCACCTGCGGCTCCGCTCATGCCTGCATGACCAAACTGATCATAGCGTGCACGCTTGTCCGGATTCGACAACACGTCGTACGCCTCGGCAGCCTCCTTGAACTTCTCCTCGGCCTCCTTATCACCCGGATTCTTGTCGGGGTGATACTTGATGGCCGCCTTACGGTAGGCTTTCTTTATCTCATCGGCATTGGCGTTGCGCTCAACGCCTAACACCTCGTAATAATCCCTTTTTTCTGACATCGTCTTTTTTCTCTAAAACATCGTTACTCTCCTACAACAACTTTTGCGTAACGCAATACCTTATCGCCCAGCATATAACCACGCTGCACGACATCGATCACCTTGCCCTTCTTATCCTCGCCTGCGGCAAAACGTGCCACAGCCTCGTGGAAGTCGGGATCGAACTCCTTATCCTGAGCCTCAATCTCGGTTACGTTCTTCTGACGCAGAGCCTCCTCGAACTTCTGCAATACCAAACGCTCGCCCTCGCGCAATGCGGCAATATCCTCGCTCTTATCCGAAGCCGCTACAGCACGGCACATATCGTCCAGAACCGAGAGCATAGACTTGATTACATCCTGACCTCCGCTGGCAACAAGATCCATCTTCTCACGCAGGGTACGCTTACGATAGTTGTCAAACTCCGCCTGCAGGCGCATATACTTATCTCGCCATACGGCGATAACCTCCTCGGGGGTAGGCTCCTGTGCGGGCTGTGAATCGTCACTGTCTGCCATTGTGTCAGCATCCGACTGCGCCTTATCTGCCATATTGTCGCAAGCAGCATCCTCGCACGAAGGATTCACATCCTTTTCATTCAAGCCATCCTGATCCTTAACATCCTGATCCTTAAGTTTCTGATCTGTCATATCTATATGTTTTATCGTTATTTCCTATATATATGGCGCAAATTGTATGCCCAACCCTATCCTATAATAAATATAGTCGGACGTTTGGCAATATCGGGCACACCAGCCTCACGCCAACGCGCAATGGTAAGGGTGCGGATAAACTCCTCGGGCGAGGTGATATCGCACGCCACGGTAAGCAACGTATCGGCTGCGCAGACCTGCAGCATCTGCTCCATGAGCTTAATATTACGGTAGGGAGCCTCGATGAAAATCTGTGACTGATGCTCCACATGAGCCCGACGCTCAAAGCCTTTCAGAGCCTTGCCTCGCTCTGCAGGCTTTACGGGCAGATAGCCGTTAAAGGCAAAGGATTGTCCATTAAGACCCGATGCCATCATAGCCATAAGTATTGACGAAGGGCCCACCAATGGCACCACACGAATGCCTCGGCGGTGGCACGCCTCAACAACCAGCGCTCCGGGATCGGCAACACCCGGCACACCAGCCTCGGAGATAACACCCGCCGAGCGACCCTGCAACAGAGGTTTCACCATGGCCTCAACTGCTGCGCCCGCCGTAGTATGCTCATTGAGTTCTACAAACTCCAACTCATCAATCTTGCGCTGGATGCCCGCCTTCGAGAGAAAACGACGAGCCGAGCGAACATTCTCGACGATGAAGTAGTCCAAAGAATCTATCACACGACGATTCGCCTCGGGTACTACATCGTACACCTCGGTAGAGTCCGAAATCGGACATGGAATCATATATAATGTACCCTTCTCTGCCATTATTCTCTAACGTATATTCTCTTAACACGTGCCGCCACGGAGGTCATAATCTCATACGAAATCGTCCCCAATACGGCCGCCATATCCTCAAGTGTATTGCCGCGAGCCGATGAGAAGATCACCACC
>JAFOXS010000088.1 GCA_017391665.1 Alistipes sp.
CAGGGGTGTTGTTCTTTGCATTGCGCCAAGACTTTTTTATCACTACGGGCGGGTGCAGGGGCTTGAAATCATCGGGGATGGTTTACCTGTAAAGAATTCAGCGAGTAGATGATGTTGTTGCACGATTGCGGGCATCCCACTCGACAAACTTCTCATAGTCATACTTCCAGTCTGCGCCATAAGCCAGCTTGTGGATTCGGTAGTAAATAGCCTCGCGCGATGGAGCATTGAAACCACCTTTGCTGGTATTCATAATACTATTTTGAGAGGGACGCCATACGCCATAGGGATATGTCAAACCACCCTCATACACGTCCAAATCCTCATTCTCATATCGCGAATCGGTCAGGAAATGGCTCCATTTGACTTTTGCGGGATCTGAGGTAAAATCAGTATTCTTCCACCAGCCGTATTTCTCATATTCGTCGGTATACTTAACAACATCCATTGCCGAGACGTGACCCATAAAATCATATGAATACTCATCGGAGAGCTTTGCGAATCCGTGTCCTCCAGTCTCGTGCTGGATGAGTTCTGCTAATGCTTCTTGACGATCATTTACGGAGAAATAAGATACCGAGAAGCCTGATCCCCAATCGTTGTTGCTTGATGCAGGGGGATTATAAAAGCATGTACCGCCATATCCTGAATCATTAACCAAAACAACGGCCATCGCATCATCCATTCTCTCTTCGCCTACAGCTTTCAATGTATATTCAATCGCCAATGGATCGTATCCAGTTATCGCAACACCGGCATATTGAGTTGCAAATGCTGTGGAGCCTTGGCCCATTTTTTCAACAGTAGAAACCGCCGTTACCATATACACATTGAATAAATGACGGAAGCTCTTGTATGGCTCAACATTGAAGAAGGCATCGGCCGCAAGTTCCATATCCTGACGATACAGTCCACTCTCAATCTGGCGATCAGAGTAGATATCACCCATCAACACCAAATCGATTCCACGGCCCTCGCTCGCCTTCTGCAGAAGAGTTACCTCGCCATCCTTTTCAAAATCGGTAGATACGTAGAAATCGGGCATAACTATGTTCTTGCAATCGTATGCAACCATATATTCGCGGAACTTATTCCATCCCGAATCCTTTTTATAAAGGTTGTATGATTGCTCAGGAACATATACCTTCAGCTTCTTAAAGTCCGACATCTGCGAATCAAGATAAATCGGTGGCAGATATGAGCGGAAATAGATCGCTTCAAGATTCTCAGAGCCAAGGAAGGGGTTGTATCCTCCATTGTCCGACGATATTTTGGTAAGACCTCCAGATAGCGTAACAGATTTTAGGTTTGGACAAGATTTAAATGCATAACCGCCAATTCGGGTAATCTGGTCGCCCATCGTTACATTTACAATGTTAGGATTATTTTCAAATGCTGCATATCCGATACTGGTAATGTCATCGGGAATCCTGTAATCAGCTGGTAATCCTTTTGTTACTACCATACGTACCAACTCGCCATCGAATACAATGTTGCGATGGTCGGAAGAGGTATGGGGTCCATACACAGCCTCCAGGTTAGTGCAATCGTAGAATGCATCGGGAGCGATCTTTACGATCGACTCAGCCAATGTTACACAACGAAGATCTTTCGATCCAAATGCATAGTTGTCAATCGCCTTGATACCTTCGGGAATGGTATATTCTGAAACTCCTACACCCGCATACTTTATAATCCAGTAGCCGTGCCACTCAATCGGCATATTGCTACGAGACAAGTATGCCTTGAAGCATCTATTGTCGGGTGTGCAGAACTCCTCATTTCCATAGAAAGCCTCCATGTTGTCACAATTCCTAAAATTGGATACTTCGGCGCTCTTAAGCGAATTAGGGAAAGTTATCGACTTTAGTTTCGGACATAAGGTGATGGCCTCCTGTCCAATCGTCTCAAGGCCTTCATTCAGAATAAGGTTCTCTAATTCAACGCATTTGAAAATTGCGAACATCTCAATACGCTTTACCTCGTCGGGCAGAGTGTAGTTGACAAGGCCCTTGTCGGCCAGTGAGAATAGAGTGCCATCTACAATAACACATTTTCCGTCCTCGCTGATATTGTGGCCCGTAAATGTAGTCAGCTCCGGATTCTCCAGTCCGTATGGATCAACAAACTTGAGATTCTTTGGAATTCTTATTGTTGTAATTCCGGTCTGGTATATAGCTCCAGTTCCCAAATGCTCAATAGTATCGGGCAAATATATGTCCGTTATCCTTTGGGCATTTGTATAAAATGTAAAATTATTTATAACAGTAACAGGACCATCAAATTTAATTATTCCGAGTCCATCCTTGTATGTGTTGGAGATAACCTTTTTGTCGAAAGGTTGAGGCAAACCGTAGAATTCTGCACCTTGATTGATGTCATATACCTGATTATCCGATGTGATATACCAGATCTCATCGTCAGGAACTGCCTCCGCATCAATCTCAACTTTGTATGCAGTCTGCTTTACCTTAATTGTCTGCTTGGCATTGCCGCCCGAGATGGTGATTGTACCCTCGCGACTCTCATCCGAAGAGCAGGCTGCAATAGCGAAATGCAACGCTTTTGTCTCCAGCGCACGAGTCTCGACCTGCTGAATCCAATCAGTGGCATTCTCAGAGATACTTACAGCAATATCGACATTTGTTTGAATCTCGAAATTCAAATCTCCACCCTCAGAGCCAAACTCATACTCCGACTTTGCCAGTACGATAGCATCCTTCTGCGATTGTACTATAGTAACCACCTCCGAAAGGCTGTTTGCCTTGTTGGTGAATTTGATTTCAGCTGAACGCTGGTCATAATCCACATTCTCGTCAATATCGAAATAGTACGTATTGGTTGAGACGCCACGGGTCGTATTTTCTGAAATCCAGCCAGCATCCGATGGAATCTCTACCGCAACATCCACATTGCTCTTTACCTCAACGGCAATTGTCTCGCCGGCCGAAGCCACAATATACTCATTCTTCGATATTACGATAGAGGGCTCATCGCCTGCCTGGTAGATTGTAACGACCTCGTTAAACTCTCCGCTCTTGATTGCAATCTTACCCTCGCGCTTCTCTGTGTCCTCGTTCTGCGCAATGGCGAATTTGAGAGTCGATGTCTTCATTGCGCGGGTTCCCTCGTACTGAATCCACTCTTTCGCAGCCTCGTCAATCGTGTACTCAAAATCGATATTGGCCTTAACCTCAACTATGACTTCGCCGCCCTCGGCCGCAACCTCAAACTTTGACGATGTAACTGTCAGCGCATCCTTCTGCTTCTGCGATACCTTGACGGTCTTTGATGCCGTGCCTGCCTTGATAATAACCGATGCCGTACGCTCGTCGGGCGTGTCGTTGGCGGTCGTTGTTACCGTAATCTGCGCATTGCCCGCAGGGCCACTTGTCGGTTCAATCCAGCACCAGTCATCGGCGCGGTTATTGACAATCTCAGCAGTCCATGCATCGGTTGATGTGAATGTAATAGTATTTGAGCCGCCTTCGGTTGTGAAGTCAGCTGACGTAGCGTTAAGAGTAATCTGTGGCTGCTTCGGGGGAGTCTGACCTCCGCCAGTTCCGCCATTTTCCACGTCGTTTCCTGAACAGGCAACGATTGCCAAAATAGCAAACAAAGAGTAGAGCAATTTCTTCATATGAATGTTATATTGTCGGTTTATGTTGTATGTATATTATATAATCCTGGATAACAAAGTTAAAAAACAATTATTGCATGCGCAATAAAATATGCATAAATTCCTCAGTTGTAGTCAAAACAAGGGTGATAAATCTCTTTTAGAGAGTATGCGCGGGACCTATTTTAGGGATGTATTGAAGAGCTGTGGGAGCCGATTTGGCATAAAAACAAAAAAAGTCTCAGAAAACTCTGAGACTTGATCCTGAGCGGAGAACGAGACTCGAGCCCACGTTGTGGGCATTTCTCGCGAATAATATTTACATCCCCAACCCCTGAAAGGGGCGACTTGGTGTCGCTCGTGGCGAATATCGTTTTCTGCTCCAAGCAAAGCCTCCCTTATCAAAGGGAGGTTGGGAGGGATTGTCTATATAGTCGCGGACTCTTCCGCGAAACGCACAAAAAAAGGATAGCTTTATGCTATCCTCTGTGCGTTGAGCGGAAAACGAGACTCGAACTCGCGACCCCAACCTTGGCAAGGTTGTGCTCTACCAACTGAGCTATTTCCGCATTATGTTTTGAACTTGCAACCGTTTCTATCGGATTGCGAGTGCAAAGATAGAGCAAAATTTTATATCTCCAAAACTTTTGCAACTTTTTTTTCATTTTTTTTTGCTCTTTTTTTTCGCGGCCGAGCGGCAGTCGGAGTAAAGTGTGTGATTATTAGATATATATCTAATTTGCGAAAAAATGAAAAAATTACCCTTTCATCAGCGTGCGACCTGCCCATACCAGTGCTATGCCCAGCACGATCGTGCCGCCGGCGTAGATGGCGAGTGTCAGATAGTGGCGATTTTGCAGCAAAAGATAGATATCATCGGCAAATGAGGAGAATGTTGTGAAGCCTCCGCAGAAGCCCGTGATGAGCAGCGCACTTATAGCTGGTGTTATGGCATGTGTGCGTTCGGCGGCGCCAAAGAGCAGACCTATAATAAAACTACCCACGATATTTACCGCGAAGGTGCCCAGGGGAAATGTTCCCACGACGAGCAGATTGCACAACTTGCCCGTCAGGAATCGCATACATGTGCCGACAAAGCCTCCCAAGCCGGCGATAAGCATTGTTTTAATCATAATGTAAAGATAAGAATTTTTCTTTTAGGGAACAAATCCCATGCCACAGGCCGAAAAAGTGTGGCACAGGATTTGCCCCAGAGCGTGGTGTAAACAAAAATCTTTAGATATGCATTTAACACCACGAGAAATTGACAAGTTGATGTTGCTGTCGCTTGGCATGGTTGCCGAGCGACGACTCAACAAAGGGTTGAAACTGAACTACCCTGAGGCCGTAGCCTACATCACCTCCAATGCGCTGGAGGGGGCACGTGAGGGCAAAAGTGTCGAGCAGGTCATGAAGGAGGCGGCCACAGTATTGCGCCGCCAGGATGTCATGGAGGGCGTTGCCGACATGATTTCGTTATTGCAGGTTGAGGCTGTCTTTACCGACGGCTCGCGCCTGATAAGTATTCACCATCCTATAAAATGATGACTATGACTAAGAGTAAATTGTATCCCGCCAGCAATGGATTTATTCCCAAGACGGTGCCTGCGGTCGGCGGTGTGATATTGGCCGAGCAGGATATTGAGTATAATGCCGACCGAGCGACTGCGACCATTACGATCCGCAATACGGGCGATCGCCCCATTCAGGTCGGTTCGCACTTCCATCTGTTTGAGGTCAACCGATATCTGGAGTTCGACCGCTCCGCTGCCTTTGGCATGCACCTTAATATCCCCGCCACGACGGCCGTACGTTTCGAGCCGGGCGACAGCCGTGAGGTTGAGATTGTAGCCTATGCGGGCAAGAGACGTGTCATAGGTTTTAACAATCTGGTAGATGGTTATACGGGCGTTGAGGATGCGCCGATCTACTATCCAGTCTATCACCGCGCATTAAGACGTGTGCATAAGCAGGAGTTTAAATGTCTGTGTGCAGATGGCGCGCAAAAAACCGCTGCGCCCGCATCGGAGAGTAAGAAGAGTAACGATAAAGCATAATTCAGATGGCAACAATATCAAGACAGCAGAACAACAATCTATTTGGCCCAACCGTTGGCGACCGCATCCGCCTGGGCGATAGCGACCTATATGTAGAAATTGAGCGCGACCTGCGCCACTATGGCGATGAGGTGGTCTATGGCGGCGGCAAGACCTTGCGCGACGGCATGGCACTGGCCAATACCATTACCTCGGAGGCAGGTGCTCTCGATATGGTTATTACCAATGTGACAATCCTCGACCCCATGCTGGGCGTTGTCAAGGCCGATGTGGGTATCAAGGATGGCCGTATCGCAGGCATCGGACAGTCGGGCAACCCCAATATTATGTCGGGTGTCGATCCCTCTCTGGTTACGGGTGCGGCTACCGATGCCATCTCGGGCGAGCACCTCATCCTTACGGCCGGAGGTATCGACAGCCACGTGCACTACATCTCGCCGCAGCAGGCATATGCAGCACTTAGTAACGGAATCACTACGCTTGTCGGCGGTGGTATAGGCCCCTCGGATGGCTCCAATGGTACAACCATCACGTCGGGAGTGTGGAATGTTGAGATGATGCTCAAAGCAGTAGAAAACCTCCCCGTGAATTTTGGTTTTCTGGGCAAGGGCAACTGCGCCGTGCAGGAATCCATCGAGGAGCAGCTCCGAGCGGGCGCGTGCGGTCTTAAGATTCATGAGGACTGGGGCTCAACGCCAGCTGCTATTCGTTCTGCGCTCGATGTTGCCGAGCGAAATGATGTGCAGGTGGCCATCCACACCGATACACTCAACGAGGGTGGTTACGTCGAGGATACCATCGCAGCCATCGATGGCCGTACGATTCACACCTACCACACCGAAGGTGCGGGCGGAGGCCATGCTCCCGATCTGCTGAAGATGGCCTCCATGCCCTTCGTATTGCCCTCGTCGACCAATCCTACATTGCCTTTCGGAGTCAACTCGCAGGCCGAGCTCTTCGATATGATTATGGTGTGCCACAACCTGAATCCTCAAATCCCCTCCGATGTAGCCTTTGCCGAGAGCCGTGTGCGTCCCGAGACGCAGGCCGCGGAGAATATCCTGCACGATCTGGGCGTATTGTCCATCGTGACCTCCGACTCGCAGGCTATGGGTCGCGTGGGCGAATCGTTCATGCGTACGATACAGATGGCATCCTATATGAAACAGGCGTGCGGCCGTCTTAAGGAGGATAGCGACGAGAATGACAACTACCGCGTGCTGCGCTATCTGGCCAAGATTACGATCAACCCCGCCATTACCTTCGGTATGGCCGATAGCATCGGCTCTGTGGAGAAGGGCAAACTTGCCGACCTGGTGCTGTGGGAGCCACAGTTCTTCGGCGCCAAACCCAAAATGGTCATCAAGGGAGGTGCCATCAGCTGGGCAAATATGGGCGATCCGAATGCTTCGCTGCCCACGCCGCAGCCATGCTACTATCGTCCTATGTTTGGAGCTTTTGGTCGTGTATTACCCGATACCTGCATCTCCTTTGTCTCGCAGGCTGCCATGCAGAGCGATATAAAGGCCCGTTTAGGTCTTGAACGTCAGGTTAGCCCCGTACGTTATACGCGTCAGCTCTCAAAGTGCAACATGGTGCTGAACTCGGCAACGCCCCATATTGACGTGAATCCCGAGACGTTCGATGTGGCCATCGACGGTGAGCGTATCGACATTAAACCTGCCGAAAAATTCTCTTTAGGACAACTCTATTGGTTCAGCTAGAATGAAAGTATATACAGAGATTCTTGGCAATATATCCGATCCGGCGTGGTGCGAGCGAGCATCCACGTCCAGGATCGAATACATCGATCTGGATCAGTGGACGGCGCAGAAGTCGCGCTTTGTGGCGCGGGGCGATCGAGGCGGCGAGTATGCCGTCGCCCTGCGCCGCCACTCATCGCTCGCCGATGGCGACATCGTCTGCTATGGCGATGGTGAGATGGCGGTTGTAAGAGTGCGTATGAACGATATTATGGTCATCGACCTCGGAGCCCTGATGCATCAGGAGATTGCCACGGCGCTGCATATTGCCGTGGAGCTGGGTCACGCTCTGGGTAATCAGCATTGGCCTGCAGTGGTGCAGGGTAGTAAGGTCTTTGTTCCGCTGACGGTTGATCGCAAGGTGATGCAGAGCGTTATGAAGACCCATTCGCTGGAGCATATAGCCTATTCGTTCCGCCCGGCCGATCAGATCATTCCTTATCTCTCGCCACATGAGGTGCGTCGCCTTATGGGAGCAGCACATCACACCGAGCATAGCCATGTCCACAAATAACCGCCTTGAGTTGATTATGCATCTGCTGCAGCTCGCCGACTCGGCTCTGCCCATCGGTGGCTTCTCCTTCTCCAATACGCTGGAGAGTGCCGTAGCCTATGGCATAGTGCACGATGAGTCTTCGCTGGCCGAGTATATCGATGCAGCCCTCAGAGTTGCCGCTACGACCGATTGCGTGGCGGCACGTGTGGCACATGAGGGGTATAGTGCGGTCGATTTTGAACTTATTGTGCGGGCTGATGGGGAGTTGCTGCTCCGTAAGCTCAATGCCGAGCAACGGCAGATGAGCCTTCGTATGGGGCGAAAACTCGCCGAACTGGCGAGTGGGATGTTTCACGATACGATGCTCGAAGGCTGGCTGGAGTCTATTCGGTCGGGCGAGGTGGCAGGTACCTATGCCGTTACGCTGGGTGTTGTATGCGCCGCATCGGGTGTTGGTACAAGGGAGATGCTGGCCGCAATGCTCTATGGCTCGGCCACGATGATGCTCAATGCCTCGCTGCGCCTTATGCGCATAACGCATAATGCCACGCAGCGTATTCTCTATGGCATGAGTGCGAGAGTGGATGAGTTGTATGAACGATCGATCTTACTATCGCTTGAGGATATGTACGGCTTTGCGCCACAGATGGATCTGCTCTCTGCACTGCACGAGAGAGGTCGAAGTAGAATGTTTATGAATTAGAAACGTATGGGAAATAGTTGCAGAATAGGAATTGGCGGGCCTGTAGGCTCGGGCAAGACGGCCATCATCGAGGCCATTACGCCACGCCTTCTGGAGCGTGGGCACAAAGTGCTTATCATCACCAACGATGTGGTCACCACCGAGGATGCCGAGCATGTGCGACGCATGCTTCAGGGTGTGCTGGTCGAGGAGCGTATCATTGGCGTGGAGACGGGGGCCTGCCCCCACACAGCCGTGAGGGAGGATCCCTCGATGAATCTTGCCGCCGTCGAGGAGATGGAGGCTCGCTTCCCGGATGGGGATGTGGTACTCATTGAGTCGGGCGGTGATAATCTAACACTTACGTTCAGCCCTGCGCTGGTCGATTTTTTTATCTATGTGATCGATGTTGCGGCAGGCGACAAGATTCCGCGTAAGGATGGTCCCGGCATATCGCACTCCGACATCCTTGTAATCAATAAAACGGATCTTGCACCATATGTCCATGCCGATCTGGAGGTCATGCGGCGCGATTCGCTGGCGATGCGTGGCGATAAGCCGTTCATCTTTACAAACTGTTTCACGGGCGAGGGTATCGACTCTCTGGTCGATGCGATCTGCCGCATGGCACTCTTCGAGTCATGATAGCGGAGATGCAGGCCTACACCCATCCTCCTCGCATGGGTGCTGGCACTACGGGCAAATATGGCCTTGTGAGGCTGGGTTTCGAGCGTGATGGTGCTCGCACCATCCTTCGCCAGTGGGAGCGACGTACGCCCCTTATCGTGCAGCAGGCGCTCTATTTTGATCCCGAGTGGGAGGAGTTGCCATGTGTCTATATCCTCTCGTCGGGAGGCCCAAATGTCGATGGCGACCGCTACGAGCAACATTTTCGTGTCGGATGCAATGCCTTTGCCCATATCTCTACGGGCGCAGCAACCAAAATCGCCTGTATGCGCCACAACTACTCCTCCATGCAGCAGACTATCCACCTGAAGGATGGGGCTTACCTGGAGTATTTGCCCGAACCTCTGATCCCATGTCGCGGTTCGCGCTATCTGTCGCAGACGCAGATTACTATTGCCCCTTCGGCCACTCTGCTCTATGCCGAGACCTATCTCTGCGGTCGCCGCTGGTCGGGGGAGCGATTCGATTACGACATTCTCTCGGTGAGTATGCGTGCCCGTCGCGAGGATGGACAATCGCTCTTTGCCGATAAGTTCATTGTGCGTCCTGCGGAGCTCAATCCCTCCTCTTTGGGTGTGATGGGTGCGTATGAGATCTTCGCGCAGGTGGTGCTGCTTACGCCCGAGTCACTTGCTGCTGAGATCTATTCGTCGTGCGAGCAGCGGTTCGATAGCGAGATGGTGGCAGCCCTGAGCTCCTTGCCCAACGGTTGTGGCCTTATCTATCGCGTGATGGGCATGCAAAGCCAGGCGGTGAAGCGTCGCGTGAGAGAGTTCTGTTCGCTGGTACGACTTACGGTCAAATGCCGTCCGATGGCTGATGATTTTCCTTGGCGATAACCTTAAAAAACAATAC
>JAFOXS010000239.1 GCA_017391665.1 Alistipes sp.
CGAGTTCGAGCAGATGGAGATGCAGTTCTTCGTACAGCCCGGCACCGAGATGGAGTGGTGGAACAAGTGGAAGAACACTCGTATGGCATGGCACCGTGCTTTGGGCTTTGGCGATGAGAACTACCGTTTCCACGACCACGACAAGCTGGCTCACTACGCTAACGCTGCAACCGACGTAGAGTACAACTTCCCCTTCGGCTTCAAGGAGGTTGAGGGTATCCACTCACGTACCGACTTCGACCTGGGTCGTCACCAGGAGTACTCAGGCAAGAAGATCCAGTACTTCGACGCAGAGCGTGGCGAGAGCTATGTACCCTATGTTGTCGAGACATCTATCGGTGTTGACCGTATGTTCCTGCAGATCATGTCAGCTGCTTACACCGAGGAGAAGCTGGAGAATGGCGAGGAGCGCGTAGTATTGCGTATTCCCGCAGCATTGGCACCTACAAAGGTAGCCGTTATGCCACTCGTTAAGAAGGACGGCCTGCCCGATGTAGCACGCCAGATTATCGATGATTTGAAGTATGACTACGTTGTAGCTTACGACGAGAAGGACTCTATCGGTAAGCGCTACCGTCGTCAGGATGCTATCGGTACTCCCTTCTGCGTAACCGTAGATCACCAGACTTTGGAGGATGGCACCGTAACTGTTCGTCACCGTGATACTATGGCTCAGGAGCGTATCAAGATCGAGGCTCTGCGTGCAATGGTTGACGAGGAGGTATCACTGCGCAAGCTGTTCCAGAAGATTCAGGCATAAGCAATGGGGAGAATCCTTGCCATAGACTACGGCACACGACGTACAGGCCTTGCCGTTACCGACCCTCTGCGCATCATAGCCGGAGCATTGGCTACGGTTGAGACCAAGCAGCTGGAGAAGTATCTGGCAGACTATTTTTCAAAGAATGACGTTGATATAATAGTGCTGGGCAAGCCCTCGCAGATGAATGGTCAGCCATCGGAGACGATGCGCTACATTGAGCCGCTGGCCGGACGTCTGCGCCACGCCTACCCCAACAAGGAGGTGGTGCTATGGGATGAGCGTTTCACATCGGTGATGGCTCACCGCACAATACTTGAGAGCGGCATAGGCAAGATGGCTCGCCGCGATAAGGCTCTCGTGGACCGCATATCGGCAACGATAATCCTGCAGTCGTACATGGATTCGGCTGCAATGCAAAAGTAAAACTAAAGAGAATATGATATACCCAATAGTAATATACGGAGCGCAAACCCTGCGTAACAAGTCGGTTGATATCACACCCGAATACCCTGAGTTGAAGAAACTCATTGACGATATGTTCCTCACTCTCGATGAGGCATCGGGTGTAGGTCTGGCTGCTCCTCAGATTGGCAAGAATATCCGTCTGTTCATCGTGGATTGCACCCCCTGGGCCGACGAGAATCCCGAGTTGGAGAACTACCGCAAGGTATTTATCAACGCCGAGATTTACGAGCACTCGGAGGAGAGCGACCTCTTCAATGAGGGTTGCTTGTCACTGCCTGGCCTGCATGAGGATGTACGCCGTCCCGTAGCAATCAAGATGCGTTGGCTGGATGAGAACTTCGAGGAGCACGATGAGCTGATTGATGGTCTGCCCGCACGCGTTATTCAGCACGAGTACGACCATCTCGAGGGCAAGGTCTTCACCGACCGCCTCACGCCACTGCGTCGCAACCTGCTGAAGGGAAAGATGACAAAACTTGCTAACGGCAAGTACCGTTGCGCCTACAAAACTAAATAAAACAGAAACAGATATGGCACAGAACAGTTTTTGGAGCGATGCTTCGCGTGGCGGAGCCATCGTAGGATTGGCAGGAGTAGTATTTTCACTCTTGGGCATGGCAGTACCCTCGATCGGTTTCATTGCCAACCTCGCCAACTTCGTAGTGACAATCTACCTGCTATTCTACTTCACTCGTCGTCGTTCGATGCTCCACGCTGCCGAGGAGGGTTTTACCTACTCGCAGTCGCTGGGTTTCATCGTAGCAATGGCCATCTTTGCGGGTATCATCGCAGGTGCTTATCAGATTGTAGCAAGTAACTTCCTCTTTACCGAGATGTTTGAGGAGTCGCTTGCAACCTCTATTGCAACTCTCAAGCAGACAGGACTATACACCAACGATATGATGGATCAGATGTCGGGAATGATGCGTTCATACATCTTCTCGCCCATCCCTACCCTGCTGTCAAATATCGTCGGTAATGTGTTGCTGTTCGGTTTCTACGGTCTGTTTATCTCAATCGGCACGAAACGTGAACCCGATATTTTCGACACAACAACTGAGGAGGACGAGGAGTAATGAGCCAACGTTTGGACATATCTGTCGTAGTACCTCTCTACAATGAGGTGGAGTCGCTCGCCGAGCTCACGACTTGGATCGACCGCGTAGCACGCGAGCATAGCCTCACATATGAGATTGTATTTATTGACGACGGATCATCGGATGGATCATGGGAGGAGATCGAGCGTCTGAAGAGCAACTACCCCACAATCAAAGGCATACGATTTGCCCGCAACTACGGCAAGTCGGCTGCACTCTACTGCGGTTTTGCTGAGGCTCAGGGCGAGGTGGTCTTCACGATGGATGCCGACCTGCAGGATTCGCCCGACGAGATTCCCGAGATGCGCCGCATGATCCTCGAAGATGGTTACGACCTGGTATCGGGTTGGAAGAAGAAGCGTTACGACCCCGCAGGCAAGCGACTGCCGAGCAAGTTCTTCAACCTCACGGCTCGCATTGTATCAGGAATCAAATTACACGACTTCAACTGCGGACTCAAGGCATATCGCCGTCGAGTGGTAAAGTCCATTGAGGTATATGGTGAGATGCACCGCTACATCCCCATTCTGGCCAAACACGCTGGTTTTAAGCGTATTGGCGAAAAAGTTGTACATCACCGCGAGCGCAAGTATGGCGTATCGAAGTTTGGCATGGAGCGCATGGTAAAGGGTTATCTTGATCTGATTACCGTATCGTTCATGTCGCACTTTGGTCGTTCACCGATGTACTTCTTCGGCAGCCTCGGCACAATCATGTTCCTCCTGGGTGGAGGTACAACGGTATGGGTCATTGCCGATAAATTATACAAACAGTTCAACTCTCTGCCGCTGCGCCCCGTAACCGACCAGCCGCTATTCTTTGTGGCAATACTTACAGTTATACTGGGTGTGCAGTTGTTTCTTGCCGGCTTTCTCGGCGAGTTGATCAACCGCCGCTCGCCGGACAGAAACACATATTTGATTGACAAGAAAATAGACTAATTATGATACAACGTATTCAAACACTTTATCTTCTGGCTGTCGCAGCATTGATGGCTGCAGCCATATTTACACCCCTGGCATACTTTGCTGCTGGCGTCGAGGAGTATAAACTCTTTGCCTTTGCACTCAAAAGTGCCACAGCAGAATACTCGACAATCTACATGGGCGTGATTGTTGCACTGGCTGCAATCGTTCCGCTGGTGAATATCTTCCTTTACAAGAACCGATTGTTGCAGATTCGTTTATGTGCCGTTGAGCTGGTACTTCTCGTAGGTTCGGCTGTATTCATGGCATTATACTACTTCCTGAGCAACCGAATGTTCTCACAACTGGAGTTCAGCGCACACGGAATGCATATTGCAATCATCTTCCCGGTCATTGCCATCATTCTGGATTATCTCGCACTGCGCGCCATCTTCAAGGATGAGATGCTGGTAAAGTCACTGGACCGCATACGATAGCACGAAGATAAAAAATTACGACAAGGTTATTGACTTCGGTTGATAAC
>JAFOXS010000336.1 GCA_017391665.1 Alistipes sp.
AATATTCGGAGCGGGTGCTGGAGCGTCTGGCTACGATGTGCTACGAGCGAGAGCGTTATGAGGAGGCTGCCAAGGCTTACCGCTCGCTCTATGATGAGACGCAGAGTGCTGCCGCCAAGACCAATGCCGCTTCGGGTTATATCGCCTCGACACTAAAATATGCCGACGATGCCACGCTGCTGGCTATGGCCGATGATGCGGAGCGTATGAGTGGTCTGACGGATGTCGCTCTTCGCAAGGCGCGCCATGCCAAGGCATCGGTGCTACTGCGTGAGGGTAAGCGCGAGCAGGCTATGGAGGTCTTTCGGGTGTTGTCGTCAGAGGTGAAGAGCGCCGAGGGAGCCGAGGGTCGTTATCGCCTCATTGAGGCTGAGTATGCCGCCAAGCGATACGATAAGGCCGAGGAGATGGTCTATGCCTTCTCGGATAGCAAGACTCCGCAGAACTACTGGCTTGCCAAGGCCTTTATTCTGCTCGGAGATATATATATGAGCCGTGGTGATGCGTTCCAGGCGCGTGCCACGTATCAGAGTGTAGTGGATGGCTATTCGCCTGCCGATGACGGCATCGTGGCAGAGGCTAAAGAGAAAATTGCTAAAATGGAGTAGAGTATGAGAAGATTATATTATATCGTAACATTGCTGTTGCTCTCGACCTTTGTCTCGCAGGCACAGGTGCAGAAGCAGGTGGAGGTGTCGAAGGATTATACGCCGACGGTCAGTGCTGCGCAGAAGCTTGCGATTCAGCCCGATATGACCGACACGGTGATGATGCGTCCCGATGTGGATTATACCGTTACACCCCGTTCGTTCGAGACCTCGCTTATGACCGAGAAGTTCCGCCCGGCCACAATCACCTACTGGGACTATTATCGTGCCCGTCCGCTCTATGCCCGTGCCGCAATAGGCATGCCGCTATCGAGTGAGGTGGATGGCTACCTTGCAACATATAACAAGGATCGTGGCTACGCTATGGTCTATGTCAACCATTGGGGCGACTACCGTGCGCGACATAATCTGCTCGGCGATAAGGTTACGCGTAACACCATGGAGATGGATAACCGTGTAGGCGGTCGTGCCGGTCTTTTCGTTGGCGAGCGTCTGCTGGAGGTTGATCTTGCTGCCGACCATCGTCTGCGCCACCGCTATCCTGCAACGGGCGAGAAGATTGAGTTCGGCCGTGCCGGAGGCAAGATACGTTTTGGCGATGACTTCACCGACCTGAGCCGATGGAATTTCAATGTCGAGGCCGCAGGCTCATATTTCCTCGATGGGGTAGATGTGGGCGACTTCAATGAATCCAACGTAGCCGCATCGGCTGCTGTGGCCAAGATGCTGGGTGGTCGTCACATAGTGCGCATTACGGCTGGTTATGACGGAACATTCGGCTATAAGGCTCTGAAGAGTTACCGCAACAATATTTTCAATGCCGGTGCCCGCTACGGCATGGAGAGTGAACGCTTTGAACTTATGGTCGGTGCCGACTACTATTACGACAATGTGAAGGGGGTAACCGACAGTCCGCACCATATATTCCCATATCTGCGCCTTGCGTGGAAGGATACTTCGGAGGGTTTTGTCCCCTTTGTTGAGGTGGATGGTGAGCTTCGACGCAACGACTTTGCATCGCTCGTATTCATAAACCCATATATGCGTGGAACGAGTGGCGTGGCTGAGGCTCTTGCCAAGCAGGCAAACGAGACGTCGTATAATGGACGCATCGGTTTTGGCGGAAATCTGGGTCGGGGAGTCTTCTCGTATGATCTCTCGGCTGAGCTCTCTCTTGCCGACGATCACCTTTACTGGTATAGCACTGGTGCCGACTATGGTTTTGCACCGGCCTACCAGCATAGCCTGCGCATTGATGCCAATGCTCTGGTGCGTCCCGTGGGTGCTTTCGAGGCAAAGGTATATGCGGGTGTATATGTGTGGGAAAACTATGATGGTTATTACAGCAACCGCCCCAACTTTAATGTCGGCACGTCGCTAAGCTACCTCTCGCGCAAGATTCGTGCTGGCGTAACGCTCGATTATGCAAGTGCTATCAAGTGGATGACGTTGAACGATACTCTTTCAGAGGATGGACTTCCGCAGTTCGGCTATACGAAGACTAATGCAACTCTTACGCTTGGCGTCGAGGTGGAGTGGCGTATCAACGATCGCTGGGCAGTATATGCCGAGGGTCGTAATCTTACGGGCAGCAAGGTTTATGAGTGGCTCAATTACTACCGCTCGACACCCGAGGGTATGCTGGGTGTGAAATTTTCGCTGTAAGTAAGCCGAAAACTAAAAAGGCCGCCAAGCAAATAGCTGGCGGCCTTTTATTTATCTCTTCTTCTTTGTTGTTGTCTTCTTCTTTCTCGTTGTTGTGGTGCGTACCGTGCCACCTGTAATCTTGCGGGCCATCTGCTGTGCAAGTGTCTTGGCGAAGTAAGTTGCAGCGGTGCCGATTATGCTACCTATGATGCTCTTCTTCATGCCTGAAGAGCGCTTGGCCGATTTGGTCTGCTCCTTCTCCTTAAGTTCACGCTCTCGCTCGGCCTGCTCCTGTGCTTCGGCCTGGGCAGCCTCGGCTGCGGCCTTCTCGCGCTGCTTGAGAATCTTCTCAAAAGCCGATTCGCGATCTACAGCCTCGTCATATTTGCCGGCTATGCGTGAAGATGCGATGAGTTCTGTTCGCTGCTCGTCGGTAATAGCACCAATCTGGCTCAGCGGGAAGAGAATCTTTGCACGCTGAACAATGGATGGTGCTCCCTTCTCATCAAGGAACGATACCAGCGCCTCGCCCGTGCCCAGTTCAAGAATCTCGCGCTCGGTTGAGAATGCGGGGTTGGGACGGAATGTCTGCGCAGCAGCCTTCACAGCAGCCTGATCCTTGGGTGTGAAGGCGCGCAGAGCGTGCTGCACACGGTTACCGCACTGACCCAGAATAGCCTCGGGTAGGTCGGATGGCGACTGCGAAATAAAGTAGATACCGATACCCTTCGAGCGAATCAGACGTACGATCTGCTCGATCTTGTCGGTCAGTGCCTTCGATGTATCCTTAAAGAGCATATGCGCCTCGTCGAAGAAGAATACCATCTTTGGCAGATCCATATCGCCGATCTCGGGCATCTTCTCATATATAGAGGTAAGCAACCACATAAGGAACGTCGAGTAGAGCTTGGGCTGGAGCATCAACTCGTCAGCAGCCAGGATATTCATCACACCACGGCCATTCTCTGTCTGCAGCAGATCGTAGATGTCAAAGGCAGGCTCTCCGAAGAACTTGTCGCCACCCTGCTCGGCAAGCGTCAGAAGTGAACGCTGTATGGCGCCGATAGTGGCGGTCGATACGTTGCCGTAGGTGGTAGAGTAGCGGTCGGCGTTCTTTGCTACATAATCCAGCATAAGGCGCAAATCCTTCATATCGACCAGAGGCAGTTTCTCATCCTCGGCAATGCGGAACGTAAGAGCCAGCACGCCCGACTGCGTGTCATTCAGATCAAGCAGACGCGCAAGCAGCATCGATCCCATCTGCTCGACTGTTGTGTGCATGGGGTGTCCCTTCTTGCCATATACGTCAAACAGACGCACGGGACAACCCTTGAACTGCAATGCTGTAGGGTCGATGCCGAACTCCGCACAGCGCTTCTCGATAAAGCCGCTCAGGCGGCCTGTCTGCGAGATGCCTGAAAGGTCACCCTTCATATCGGCCATAAAGCAGGGTACACCTGCCTCGGAGAAGGTCTCGGCCAGCACCTGCAATGTGACGGTCTTACCCGTACCCGTAGCGCCGGCAATCAGACCGTGGCGGTTGGCCATCTTGCCTATGATGTGAATGGGCCCCTCAGCGCAGTGAGCCACATAGAGTTGCGAATCCTTATACATGGGTTAATAGTGTTTGTGTTGATTATTTGCAAGCAATCTTCTCCACGCGAGCGATGTGGCGACCACCCTCGAAGTCGGTTGAGAGGAACTTCTCAACAATTGCCATAGCCTCATCGTTAGAGATAAAACGCGCGGGCAGAACCACTACGTTGGCGTTGTTGTGCTGGCGGATAAGACCTGCAACCTCGGTGTTCCAGCAGAGACCTGCACGGATACCCTGGTGCTTGTTCAGCGTCATGGCCATGCCCTCGCCCGAGCCGCAAAGACCAATACCGCGAACCATCTCGCCTGCCTCGATAGCTGAAGCCAGTGCGTGACCGAAGTCGGGGTAGTCGATGCTCTCCTCAGAGTAAGTACCGAAATCTACTACGTCGAAACCTTTTGATGAGAGGTAACCAACCAAAAACTCTTTCATCTGATAACCTGCGTGGTCGCAAGCAATACCAATTTTTTCCATGATCTTATAGTGTTTTAAATTTATTCCTGCTTTGCTGCGCGCTTGCGATCCACCTCATTGAGCAGAATCTTTCTCAGACGCATCGACTTGGGTGTAACCTCAACGTACTCGTCAGCCTTGATGTACTCCAGCGCCTCCTCCAGCGAGAATACCTTGGGCGGCACGATAACAGCCTTGTCATCAGCACCCGAGGCACGCATGTTCGTGAGCTGCTTAGCCTTCGTTACGTTGATTGTAATATCGCCCTGGCGTGTGCTCTCGCCAACAACCTGACCGCAATATACCTCCTCCATGGGTGAGATGAAGAATCGGCCACGATCCTGCAGCTTGTCGATAGAGTAGGCGTAGGCCGTACCGGTCTCCGATGCGATGAGTGAACCGTTGGTGCGCATCTCAATTTCGCCCATCCATGGCTCGAAATCCTTCAGGCGGTGTGTCATAATAGCCTCGCCGGCTGTTGCTGTAAGCATATTTGAGCGCAGACCGATGATGCCTCGTGAGGGAACAACAAACTCCAGACGTGTGCGCTCGCCATCAGACTCCATATTGGTGAGCATACCCTTGCGCTTTGTTACCATCTCGATCACCGTTCCTGCACACTCGTCGGGACAATCGACGGTCATCTCCTCAACGGGCTCATGCTTCACGCCGTCAATCTCCTTGATGATAACCTTGGGCTGACCCACCTGCAACTCATAACCCTCGCGGCGCATGGTCTCCACCAATACCGAGAGGTGCAGCACTCCGCGACCATATACGATGAATGAGTCGGCATTCTGACCCGGCTCAACACGCAGTGCAAGGTTGCGCTCCAGCTCACGATCCAGACGATCCTTCAGGTGGCGTGATGTGACGAACTTGCCGTCGCGACCAAAGAAGGGTGAGTTGTTGATGGTAAAGAGCATCGACATCGTAGGCTCATCGATAGCGATAGGGGGTAGCGGCTCGGGATTCTCATAGTCGCAGATCGTGTCGCCAATCTCGAAGCCCTCGATACCCACGATAGCGCATATCTCGCCACACTCTACCTTCTCAACCTTTGACTTGCCCAGGCCGTCGAATACCATCAGCTCC
>JAFOXS010000236.1 GCA_017391665.1 Alistipes sp.
CCGTTCCTCCCCTCACACTCTGTGATGACTACTGGCGGCGAGGATGGTATCACCGCAGTTTCATCTTCACCCTGGGGCTCGGCTATGCTGCTGCCCATCACCTATGGCTATATCAAGATGCTGGGTGAGGAGGGCTTGCGTCACTCAACCGAGATGGCTATCGTAAATGCTAACTATATGTCATCAGCCTTGAAGAGCGAGTATCGCACCTACTATTCGGGCGAGACTGGCCGCGTAGGTCACGAGATGATTCTCGACCTTACCAACTTCAAGAAGGACTACGGTATCGACTGTGGCGATATTGCACACCGACTGATGGATTACGGATTCCACGCTCCTACACTTTCGTTCCCCGTACACGAGACCTTGATGGTTGAGCCAACGGAGTCGGAGCCTAAGGCCGAGATGGATCGCTTTATGGAGGCTTTGGTGCAGATCAAGCGCGAGTGCGAGGCTGCAGCCGCATCGGGCGAGAAGGATAACGTAGTGGTAAATGCTCCCCACACAGCCGTTGAGCTCGCGGGCGAGTGGTCACATCCCTACTCTCGTATGGAGGCTGCCTTCCCCTTGGAGTGGGTTCGTGTATCGAAGTTCTTCCCCTACGTAACCAAGATTGATAATGGCTACGGTGATCGCAACCTTGTTTGCTGCAACGTAGACTAAAAATTTGCCTGACGGGCTCTTTTGGCGTCTGGCTTGCGCCGCAAATGCTCACATACGCCCAAGTATGCTCCGCTTTGCGCCACTGCGACCAGCCTCAAAATAGCCTCGTCAAACAAATTTTAGAAGATATTATATAAAAATAACAGCCTGCTCCGTTTGAGGCAGGCTGTTGTTGTGATGCGGGATATTTTATTCCTCCTTAATTCTGATAACCATATTGGAGATGATTGCGGCCAAACCTCCAGTGGTGATACCCGATGAGAAGATATTTTTGATCGTCTCGGGGAGCTGCATCAGAATATCGGGATACAACTCTACGCCAAGTCCCATGCTGAAGCTGATGGCGATGACCAGCGTAGCCTTGCGGTCGATCTTCTGCGAGGCGATGATCTTCACTCCAGCCGAGGCTACCGTGCCGAACATGAGCAGCGTAGCGCCACCCAGTACGGGGTCGGGCATAAACGAGAATACCACTCCGATGATGGGGAAGAAGCCCAGCAATACGAGGAAGAGAGCGATAAAGTAACCCACATATCGGCTCGCTACGCCTGTGAGCTGTATCATGCCGTTGTTTTGTGCGAAAATCGAGTTGGGGAATGAGTTAAGCATGCCTGCAATGAATGAGTTCACACCATCGGCGAGGATGCCTCCCTGCGCACGCTTGAGGAACTTCTCGCCCTCGACGGGCTCTCCCGAGATGAGCGAATTGGCCGTAATATCACCATATGCCTCGATAGCTGTAATGATGTAGACTATTGCAAAAGCCAGGATGGCTGACAGGTTGAACGACACACCATACTTGAATGGCATGGGGATATTGAAGAGCGAGTATTGCGGCATATTGCCAAAATCTACCATGCCGCAGAAGTATGATACGGCGTAGCCTACGGCAATGCCGATAATAATCGAACCCATGCGCAGGTAGCGATTTGAACTGCGGTTGAAAAGAACTATAAGTAATAATACCATAGCCGCAATGCCAAGATTTTGCATCGAACCGAAGGTGCCATTTTCTATTGCAGCGGTGCCGCCACCACACGAAGTGATACCAACCTTAATGAGACTTATGCCGATGAGCGTAACCACAATTCCCGATACGAGTGGTGTGATGATCTTCATGGCATAACGTAGTATGCGGCTGATGAATACCTCTGCCATGGCTCCAACCATGGTTGCTCCGAAGATTGCGGGCAGGCCTCCGATAGCGCCAGCCATAATAATGGGGCTAATGAATGAGAAACTTGTACCCTGAATACACAGCAGTCCGCATCCCACGCCACCAAAGCGCTTGCACTGGATGAAGGTGGCGATGCCCGACACGAACAACGACATAGAGACCAGAAAGCTCGTCGTCTCGACATCAAAGCCCAATGCGCCCGAGATAATCAGCGGCGGCGTGATGATCGCAACAAAGATTGCCAGAAGATGCTGCAGTGCAGCAAAGAGGGTATCTTTCAGAGGAGGACGATCCTCCAGTCCGTAAATAAGACCGTTTTTCATATCTATTTAAGTGTTATTGTGCAGTTATCCAAACTATCGATGATGGCCAGTGACTCCACGTGTATGCCTTGCTCACGCAGCTTTGCGCCTCCGCTCTGAAATCCCTTTTCGATAAGGAATCCCATGCCCTCCAATGTGGCACCTGCCTGGGTAATCAGGTCGATAATACCCATGGCGGCATTGCCGTTGGCAAGAAAATCGTCAATGAAAAGCACCCTGTCGTCTGTCGTTAGGTAGTCTCCGCTGACGCATACCGGATATGATTTGTTTTTCGTAAATGAGAATACCTCGGTCTTCAGCATATTCTCCATTGTGCTGGGCATTTTCTTCTTGGCAAAGAGTACTGGAACGTTAAGATATGCACCCACCATGATTGCCGGCGCAATACCGCTTGCCTCGATTGTGATAACCTTATTGATGTTGTGATTTGAGAATCGTCGGACTATCTCTTGTGCCATCTCGTGCATCAATATGGGATCCATCTGGTGGTTGATGAAATTGTCTACCTTCAATATGCCTCCCGGAAAGCATTTGCCGTCGCGCAGGATGCGCTCTTTGAGTTGTTTCATGGCCTGTTTGTTTATTCTATTTGTTGCGGAATCCCTGTCTGGGAAACAAAAATTTATACAAATATAACCAATATTACAATACGATAGACCATGATTGTGTGATTAACTTTCGCAATATTGGAAATTAATGCGAAAAACAAATTTTTCTTCTTCGTAATTTGGTAACTCCCCGTGAAGTGTATATCTTTGTGTGCTTCAAATGGAAAAGCGAGAAATTTAAAACACAAAAAATATGAAAGTAGAAAATTCAAAGATGGTGTCAGTGCACTATACACTGACCGTTGACGGACAGGTTGCTGATCAGTCACGCGAGGGTCAGCCCTTGCAGTTTATCTGTGGTACAGGTATGCTCCTTCCTAAGTTCGAGGGTGCTATCATGGGCAAGGAGGCCGGTGATAAGGTATCATTCACTCTCGCTCCTGCCGATGGTTACGGTGAGATCATCCCCGAGGCTGTTGTTGACCTGCCCAAGAATATCTTTATGATCGACGGCAAGTTGGCTGAGGAGATCCTCTTCGTTGGCAATCAGGTGCCTATGAGCGATGCTCAGGGCAACCGTATGATGGGGGTTATCAAGGAGATCGCAGAGGAGACCGTTAAGATGGACTTCAATCACCCCATGGCCGGCAAGACCTTGAACTTCGATGTTGAGGTTGTTGAGGTGCGCGACGTTACACCCGAGGATCTGGCTGCACAGGGCGGCTGCAACTGCGGTTGTCACGGTGACTGCGAGAGCGGTTGCGAGGGTGGCAAGTGCGGAGAGTAGTACAACAGGCTACAATTAATTCAAGTTATATCTGTGAAGGCCGCCTGACGTGAGTCGGGCTGCCTTTTTTTGACAAAATGCTTACCATAGCCTCCATAGTTGATGCCGTAGCCTCACCCTTCGCTGTGTGGCGCACGTTACGTGGCATTGAGCCCGAGATGTGCGACGGCCGCCCACGCTATGTGGTGGGCAATGCTGCTGTGTCGTTTCCGGTACGATGGGGTGGCGGACGTTATATGCTCAAATGCTATACGCGTCCGAGCGACCGCCTGGCTGCGATCTATGGCGAGGCTTTTCACGCTCGGGAGTTGTGTGTTATCGACTTTGCGGGAACGTATCATTGGGTCGATTGTCTGCTTGCGGAGTATGTGGAGGGATGTACCCTCGACGAGGCTTTGTGCAAGGCCGCCACTGCCGAGGAGTATGCCGCTTTGGCTCGCTCGTTTGATTGTTTGGCTACGGAGATTCTGCTCTTGGAGCGGGCACATGGCGATCTGAAGCCCGAGAATATCATCATTTGCGAGGATGGTGTGATGCAGGCCATCGACTGGGATGCCGCCTATGTGCCTATGCTTAAGGGACAACGCTCTGTGGAGATCGGAACGGCGGCATATCAGCATCCGCTGCGTGATATGTCGTTCTATGATAAGCATCTGGATGACTATTCCATAGCCTTTATCTCTACCTTCCTGCATCTGGCAGAGCTGCGACCCGATGTGATGGAGTATTATCGCCAGCATCGTGAGCCGCCATTCATGCCAAAGGATCTTGTTGGTCGCTCCCGTATGCTAACACCGACGCTGGAGCTACTTGTCGAGGAGTTCGCCCGCCGTGGCATGGCCCGCGAGTATCAGGTGGCCATGTTGCTCCGCTCGCCTTATGTCCGCCTGTTCGATCTGGAGCATATCTTCTCGGTGAAGGTCTCGTACGGCAATGATTTGTCGCAGGCTACGCTGGAGTTCGACGAGCTGGGACGCTGGGGCGTGCAGTGTGCCGGAGAGTGGATTCTGCCGCCGTTTTACACTTCCGCTATAGGTATTTCCGAGGGCGTGGCGTTGATGGAGCTGGGCTCATATCGCCATTTTGTGCGCCTGAGCGATGGGGTAGTGCTGCGCTCGTTTGATGCCCAGTCGAATGTGGGACCTCTGCGCGAAGGCTCCACTACGGAGCGTATGGCCGACGGAGGGGAGAGAATAATAAGGGTTGTGGTTGATTAATTTTTAGAAAAATCATATCTTTGTAAGCAAAATAGTCAATCATGTATACGCAAGAGATAACACGTCGTCACCGCACAGCATTTGTCGTTATGCTTGATCAATCTGCATCCATGCAGGGGCGTGTTCGCTTTGGCCGTATGATGATGACAAAGGCCGAGGCAGTGGCCTTTACGGCCAATGCTCTTGTGACCGAGTTGGTTGACCGCTCGCGCCGTACGGATGGTGTTCGCAACTATTACGATGTTGCCATCGTGGGATATGGTGGCGATGGCGTGGAGATGCTTACCACGGATGGCTTTCGCTCGATTGAGGAGCTGGCACGCCATGCTCCACGCATGAAGAGTGTGGCTTTTGAGGAGTTGCTGCCCGATGGTACGGCGGCCATGGTTGAGCATAGTTGTGAGCAGTGGATAGAGGCCAAGGCTGAGGGCACAACACCCATGTATGAGGCTATGCTGCGAGTGAGAGATATGCTTGCGGAGTGGTGTGCAAAGCCCGAGAACAGGGAGAGTTTTCCGCCCATAGTAATCAACATCACCGACGGCGAGGCGTCGGATTGCAGCGACTCGGAACTTCTCGACATCTGTTCGCAGCTGAGAGCCATCGCTACCGATGATGGTCAAGTGTTGCTTCTCAATATCCACATCACCTCGTCCGACACCTTGCCCTCGATTATCTTCCCGATGGCCGATGAACTGCTCTCCGCTTCGCGTCATGCCCGTACGCTGGCCGAGTGTTCGAGCATCATGCCGGAGGCATTCTCGGATGCTATACACTCGCTCAAGGGCATGGGAGCAGTCCCGCCCTATTATGGCATGGGCTATAATGCAACCATCGTAGAGTTGCTTTCGATCATAAACATAGGCTCTCGAAGCATAACCAATATGGCATAGTATGGCGACTATTTCATCATTTCGAGAGGCTCTGGCGAATCCACAGCGCGGATTCCGACGTATGGCACGTCTGCGCTGGAGGGATGGGAGTATCTGCCGTTCGACCTACTTTGCCGAGGCGGAGGTGGAGTGCGGTGCTGAGCGTTATATGATTTTTATGCCGCTTGCCTCCTCGTCGCTCAAACGCGTTGAGCGCATCATCCCGCTGCATCGCCATCTTATCACCTCATATGTGCCTCGCATGGAGATTCTGCGTGGCGAGATGTGTGTCGTGGATAGCGTTGGTCGAGAGGCGAAGTGCGATATTTTGCGTGAGATAATCCCCGCTGGCGAGCCATTTGCAGATGCTCTGGCGGCTGTGGCCGATGAGCATGATGCCGAGCTGTTGCTTAAGGCTGTGGATGAGCTGCAGGGTGCTTTGCTTTGTGCCGATCTGTCACATAATGCTGTGCGCGAGGAGAATATTATTATCAACGAGCGTGGTTAGGCTCGCCTTGTAAGGTGGTACTATGCCACCGATGGAGCGGGCAATGATCGTGAGGCGTTTGATCGTTTGCGTGATAAGATTCTTGCCCACTGCAATGTGGTGCTTCGTGATGCGGGTGCGGCGTTGTACAATGTTGAGACCACCTTCGGGAATCACCTCTATGTGCGTCCTATGCACGAGGGACTCGCTGCCGTTGAGGAGCCCACGGGATGGGGCTTTGTTGATAGCGCAAATAGATTTGTTATTGAGCCTGCGTTTCGGTGGGTAGGCGACTTCAGCGAAGGTCGTGCCGAGGTGGAGACCGCGGAGGGCATGGGAGTGATTAACCGTGATGGCGATTATATTGTGCCAGCGGTCTACGATAGCGTTGAGTATGACTCGCGTAGCGGCAAAACGTGGGCATGGCAGGGCACGGAGTGCTTTCTCTTCGATTACGAGGGTCATGCCGTTGAGTGTGATGCCGTTTACCCCCCCCCTTGCGTGGAAGAGATGTGCTGATAGTCAAGGATATCAAAAGATATGAAGAGAATAATGGTCCTGTTGTGTGCTTGCCTTATGGCAGCATGTGGACACGATATGAAAGAAGATATGCAGGATAAGTATGATTCGCGCCTGGTGCGCCTCTCAAAGCTGGAGATACATGAGGAGTATCTGGATGAGTATCTTACCTTTGTAGGCGAGGTAGGCCGCCTCTCGTTTGAGCGCGAGCCAGGCGTAATAACACTATATAGTGTGCAGGAGAAGGAGAACCCCTGCCGCATCACCATCCTTGAGATTTACAGGGATCGTGAGGCCTACGAGCACCACATCGCAACACCGCATTTCCAGCATTATAAGCAGGGAACACTGCATATGGTTAAGGATTTGCAGCTCATTGACGGCGTGGCGCTTGTCCCGGAGATGAAGATTAAAGAGTAATAAAATATAGAATCGTTATGGAACAAACTAAATGTCTTATTATCGGTAGCGGCCCGGCAGGTTATACGGCCGCAATTTACGCTTCACGTGCAAACCTTTCGCCCATCGTTTATGAGGGCATCGAGCCTGGTGGTCAGCTCACCACTACCACCGAGATCGAGAACTTCCCCGGCTATCCCGAGGGTATCAGTGGTACGGAGATGATGGCGCAACTCAAGCAGCAGGCACAGCGCTTTGGTGCTGATGTGCGCTTCGGTATTGTGACCGACGTTGAGTTTGACTCTCGTCCTTTCGTTGTGACTATCGACGGCGAGAAGAAGATCGAGGCCGAGGCTTTGATCGTGGCTACGGGTGCTTCGGCAAAGTATCTTGGCTTGGAGTCGGAGATGAAGTTCCGTGGTCAGGGCGTGAGCGCCTGCGCTACATGTGATGGCTTCTTCTACCGCAAGCAGGATGTAGCCGTTGTGGGCGGTGGCGATACCGCTTGCGAGGAGGCAACCTATCTGGCATCGATCTGTAAGCAGGTTTACCTGATCGTAAGAAAACCCTTCCTGCGTGCATCGAAGGCTATGCAGGAGAGAGTCTTCAATACCCCCAATATCAAGGTTATGTTCGAGTACAACACCGTTGAGGTTTTGGGCGATGAGGATGGCGTTACGGGTGCCCGTCTGCGCCATGCATCAGGCGAGGAGACTACGATCGATATTATGGGCTTCTTCCTTGCTATTGGTCACCATCCCAACACCGAGCTCTTCAAGGGTAAGCTGGAACTGGATGAGGAGGGATATATCAAGACCATCCCCGGCACTTCGAAGACCAACATCGAGGGAGTGTTTGCCGCTGGCGATGTGAAGGATCCCCATTACCGTCAGGCTATTACGGCTGCGGGCTCGGGCTGTATTGCAGCTCTGGACTGTGAGCGTTATCTGTTGAGCAAGTAATGTCTATTGCGGTCACCATACTCGGTAATTCGTCAGCCAAACCAACTGCTACGGGGCACCCCTCGGCGCAGGTGGTCAACGTGAACGAACAATATTTTCTGGTCGATGCGGGCGAGGGCGTGCAGCGCCAGATGGCACGTCGTGGCATCTCGGCACTGAAGCTGCGAGCTGTCTTTCTTTCGCATCTGCATGGCGACCATATGTATGGACTGTTCCCGTTGCTCTCGACCCTGGGACTTTATGGCCGTCGCACACCGCTGCGCATCTATGCTCCGCGACCTTTCGGCGAGATGTTGGAGTGTTTCCTGCGCTTGTGTGAGACGAATCTGCCCTATACACCCGAGTGGGTGGAGGTGGATACCACCAAACACCAAATAATCTTCGAGAACGACAGCATCGAGGTGTGGTCACTGCCTCTGCGTCACCGCATACCTACGGCGGGCTATCTGTTCCGACAGAAAGAACCTGCGCTCAATGTAAAGAAATATGCCATAGAGCGTTATGGTCTCTCCGTGAAGCAGATTGTCGATGCCAAGCGAGGTGAGGATATAGTGCTGGAGAGCGGCGAGGTGCTATCGAACGATGCGATAACCTATCGTCCATATGGAGCGCTCTCGTATGCCTACTGCTCCGATACCAACTACTCGGCGCGCCTGGCTCGTATGGTTGAAGGCGTGGATGTGCTTTATCACGAGGCGACCTACGCCGCCGATATGCGCAAGACAGCCAAGGAGCGAGGTCACTCCACTACCGAGGATGCTGCCAAGGTGGCGAAGATGGCAGGTGCAGGACGTCTGCTTATCGGGCACTTCTCGTCAC